>CALBMG010000242.1 GCA_937896185.1 uncultured Microbacteriaceae bacterium
TCGCGGGGTCTGTGGTGGTGCGAGATCGGACCCGCGATGATGCGGTGGCGACGCTGGCGGCATTGCGGTCGCTGCGCATCGGCCACGTGATGATGCTGACGGGCGATGTGGAACCGGTCGCCCAGCATGTGGCCCGCGAGCTGGGTATCGACGATGTGCGTGGCGAATGCCTGCCCGGTGACAAGGTTGACGCGATACGGTCGGCTGAGCCTCGGCCCGTCGTCATGGTCGGTGACGGCGTCAACGACGCACCCGTGCTGGCGGTTTCCGATGTGGGAATCGCGATGGGCGCAAAGGGGTCCACGTCGGCCGCGGAATCCGCCGACGTCGTGATCCTGCTCGACGATATTTCGCGTGTGGCTCGGGCCGTCTCCATCGGGCAGCGGACCGTGCGCATCGCTCTGCAGTCGATCTGGTGGGGGATCACCATCAGTGTGGGGCTCATGTTGGTCGCTGCCGCAGGGTTCCTGCCGGCGCTCGCGGGTGCGGCTCTGCAGGAGGTTGTCGACCTGGTGTCGATCCTGTGGGCGCTGCGTGCGTTGAGCGCGGGGTCGCAGCGTTTGTCGGGTATTGCCGGCGGCCCGGGGTTGGGGCACTCTACGCCGTAAACTGGGTTCGATGTCACCGTTGACCCCCGCCACTGCCCCCACCGCCGAGCGGTTCCCGTGGGCAGCCATGTCGGCACTGGGTTTAGCCGTTTTTGCGTGTGTCAGTTCGGAATTTTTGCCCACCGGCATGCTGCCCGAGATGTCGGCCGATCTGGGTGTTTCGACGTCGTACATCGGGTTCTTGGTCACGGTGTGGGCGATCACGGTGGTGGTCGTTGCCACGCCACTGTCGTTGGTCACTCGCCGGTTTTCGCGCACCAAAATCCTTATCGCCGCGGTGATTCTGTTCGGAATTTCTAATGTGGTCGCCGCACTGTCGGTCAACTATGCGATGTTGTTCAGTGCTCGCGTGATTGGCGGTTTCAGTAACGCGATGTTCTGGATGGTCGCCACCGCATATGTCTCGCACCTGCTTCCCGCGCGGTTGCAGTCCCGGGGAATTTTGTTTATCAGCGCCGGCGCGAACCTTGCGTTCATCGTGGGGTTGCCGTTGGGGTCGGTGATCGCGACGAGCCTGAACTGGCGCATGGGTTTTGTGGTCATGGCGGTGTTGACCCTGTGTGCTGCGGTGTTGTTGGCGAAATTTTTGACCCCGGTCGACCAAGAATTTGATGCCGACGACCCCGAATCCCGTGTCCCGTGGCGTGATCGCACGTTCCCCACTGTCGTGATTGTCGGGGTCATCACGCTGTTGACCGTGGCGGCGCACAACATTTTTTACCCCTACATCAAGCCGTTCCTCATTTCGGTGGCGAATTTCAGTGCCGTTGAGGCGGGCGGTGTATTGGGTTTGTATGGCATCGGCGGTGTGGTCGGCATTCTGGTGGCGTGGATTTTGGGCCGTGACCCGGGCAAGGTCGTGCGCAACCTGGGGCTGGCCATCCTGTTCCTCGGTGCCACCATGGTGGCCACGCTTCTCGCCGCACCGAGCCCTGTGGTCGTCATGATTGCGATGATGGCGTGGAGTGCCGCGTTTTCGATTGCCGACCCGCTGTACGGCCAGCTGATGATGATGTCCGCGGGCCCGCGCATCCGCGATTTTGCCGGTGCGCTTCGCACCACCTCGTGGAACCTGGGAATCGGGTCGGGCGCGTTCGTGGGCGGGCTTGTGTTGGTGCCATGGGGGCTCACCGCACTGCCGGTGCTGGGCGCCACGGTGGCGGTGTGTGCGGCCGCTGTGACGCTGGCGATGCGCACGCGAAACACCCTCGCGACCCCGATAGAATAAACGCAGAGGGCTGGTGTTTTACGGCCTGACAGCATCCCGATTTCATTCCGAACTGGAGAATCCGTGACCGATCGCCTGCCGTCCACTTTCAACGCCCCTCTCGCCGAGGTTGACCCCGAAATTGCCGAGGTCTTGCGCCTCGAATTGGGCCGCCAGCGCGATTACCTCGAGATGATTGCCAGCGAGAACTTTGTGTCGCGTGCGGTTCTCGAAGCCCAGGGCAGCGTCCTGACCAACAAGTACGCCGAGGGTTACCCCGGCAAGCGTTACTACGGTGGTTGCGAATTCGTGGACATCGCAGAATCGCTCGCCATCGAGCGTGCCAAGTCGCTGTTCGGTGCTGCGTACGCAAACGTCCAGCCCCACTCGGGCGCCACCGCTAACGCCGCCGTGCTGCACGCCATCGCCACTGCCGGTGACACCATCCTGGGTCTCGAACTCGCCCACGGTGGTCACTTGACTCACGGCATGAAGCTGAACTTCTCGGGCCGCCTCTATAACGCCGTCTCGTATGGCGTTGACCCCGAAACTTTCCTCGTCGACATGAACGTTGTGCGCGAGAAGGCTCTCGAGCACCGCCCCGCCGTGATCATCGCCGGTTGGAGCGCTTACCCCCGCCAGCTGGATTTTGCCGCGTTCCGCGAGATTGCCGACGAGGTGGGCGCCAAGCTGTGGGTCGACATGGCTCACTTTGCCGGACTGGTCGCCACCGGTCTGCACCCCAGCCCC
>CALBMG010000243.1 GCA_937896185.1 uncultured Microbacteriaceae bacterium
GGCTGGAGTGCTGTGCAAAAGCATTTGTTCGAAGAAGAGTGCGCGCTGGCCGGTGCCCCCCGCGTGGTGCCCTTTGGCCCGGTGATGGTGGCCCCGGTGATCATGGCTTTCGGCAATGCCGAGCAGCAGCAGCGCTTTTTGCCCGGCATCGCCAGCGGCGAAGTCTGGTGGAGCCAAGGCTACAGCGAGCCCGGTTCCGGCTCGGACCTGGCCTCCCTCAAGACCCGCGCCGAGCGCGAAGGACTGTCCGTCCAAAAATATTTGCTCGACCTGATCACGTCCCAGGCCTCCATCGAACACAACCGCGAAATCCTCTCACGCGACCCCGTGTGGATTCGGCCCGCCCGGATATCGTCACAGGACATCGCCGACCGAATCGTGGCAGAACGCGCGGACCGGCTGGACAGAATCATGGACACCGTTGAACCCTGAGCCTGTTGTCGTCGACGCTTCGGCGATAGTGCACGTGCTGACATCGGCGGGCACACACAATTCAGCAATCATCACGGCGCTCGAAACTCGACCCGTGTATTCAACCGAATACATCCACATCGAATGCATCAACGCATTCCGCCGGATGCTGTTGTCGGAAGAAATCACGGCGGAAATTTTCTCGGCGCTGGTCAGCAGGTTGCTAGAACTGCACATCACGCCAGTTCGTCTGGGACTCTATGCACCTCGACTGGTGCAGCACATCCGGAATGTCAGCGTCTATGACGCGGCCTACGTGGCTCTGGCGGAACACCTTGATGCACCACTGATAACAACTGACCGCAAGCTGCAGAAACTGTCGACAACGAACATCAGCTTTATCACCGCCGACTGACAGAGCAATCCTCGGTCCGGTTGAAGTGTTGTGTCTGTGAAGCCGGTTACACCGAGGCGCGCAGAGCCACCCCGACGGCGTCCGCAAACTCGCGTACCGCCGATTCGGGGGTGTCGAACGCGGTCATCCAGCGCACCTCACCGATGGATTCATCCCAGTCGTAGAAGTGGTACTTTTCCCGCAACTGCGCAGAAGCCGCAGCGGGAAGGGCCGCGAACACCGCATTCGCATCCGTCGGGTGCGTGAACCGCAGGCCCGGGGCTTCGCCGGCGGTGATCATGTCCTCGAGTGTGTTACGCAGCAGGGCGGCCATGGCGTTGGCGTGACGTGCGGCATTCATTCCCAGATCGTTCTGCAACAGGGTGAGGTACTGCTGGGAAACGAAACGCAGTTTGCTGCCCAGCTGTCCGGTCAATTTGCGCACATATTTCAGCCCGCCCGCTGCGTCCGGGTTGATGACGACGACCGCTTCGGCACCCATCGCACCGATTTTGGTGCCGCCCCACGACAAAATGTCGACACCGGAGTCGACGGTCAGTTCACGGAAACTGCAACCCAGTGCGGCCGCCGCGTTCCACAGCCGGGCGCCGTCCATGTGGACGGTCATCCCTTGTGAGTGGGCGAATTCACTCAAGGCGCGCACCTCGTCGAGCGTGTACACGGTGCCCAATTCGGTGGTTTGTGTGATCGACAACACCAAGGGTTGTGCGCGGTGCTCGAAACCGAAACCCCAGGCCTCGGTGGCGACGAGTTCGGGCGTGAGTTTGGCATGAGGCGCGGGTACTGGGTACAGCTTCAACCCAGTGATGCGTTCCGGTGCGCCACCTTCGTCAGTGTGAATGTGGGCGTCACTGGTGGCGACCACGGCACCCCAGCGGGGCATCGCTGCAGTCAAAGCGACAACGTTGGCGCCGGTCCCATTGAAGACGGGGAAAATTTCGGCACGATCACCAAAGTGTTCCGCGATGGCGTCACCCAGTGCCGCGGTGTACGGGTCGTCACCGTATGCGCTGACGTGGCCATGGTTTGCGTCGGCCAGGGCGGACAAAATCTGGGGGTGCACCCCGGCGTAATTGTCGCTGGCGAACGAAATGCGGGCGGGGTCGTGAAGAGGCATGCCTCATTCTCTCAAAGGTTTCACGCCAGAATGGGTGCATGCTCTCTGTCGCCGCCGGGTTCACCATCATCTTCCTGATCGCCGGCGCGGGGTATGCGTTGCGGCGCACCAATTTTCTGGATGCCGCCGCGGTGCCCATCATTCACAAGCTGACGTTCTTCATCCTCACGCCGTCCCTGTTCTTCACGGCGCTCGCGACAGCCGACATCCATGTGCTGTTCTCGACGTACTTCCCCGTCGTCGCCTCCGTGTCAGTGCTGGGTTTGCTGGTGGCAGGGTTGGTCGCCAGGTTTGTGTTCCGGGAAAAGTTTGCGACCGCCACGGCGACAGCCACCAGCGCCTCGTATATGAACGCGAACTTTGTGGGAATCCCGTTGGCCACCTATGTGCTCGGTGATTCCACCCTGTCGACGCCGGTGATGCTCTTCCAACTGTTGGTGGTCACACCGGTGCTGCTCGCCATTTTCGACCATGCGACGAGCGGTCGAATCACGGTCGCTTCGGTGCTGATTCAGCCGGTCCGTAACCCGATCGTTGTGGCGAGCCTCGCCGGTGTCATCGTCTCCCTCACCGGGTTCGAGATGCCGTTCGTCGTGGCCGAGCCTCTGCGCTTGTTGGGCACAGCCTCGGTTCCGCTCGCGCTGTTGATGCTGGGCATGACGTTCCACGGCGACTCGTTGTTGCAACGCGAACGTCGTGGTCAGGTGGTGATGGCCACGGTGGTCAAACTCGTGGTGATGCCCTTTGCCGGGTGGATTCTCGCTGCGTTCGTGTTCCATCTCGACCCGTGGTCGACTTATGTCGTCGTGTTGTTGATGGCGCTTCCGACGGGACTTAACGCCCAGAATTACACGATGCGTTACGGGCTGAGTGACGCCGTCGCCCGCGAAACCATTGCGGTCACGACCATCCTCGCCATGCCTGTCATGATGTTGTGTGCGGCACTGTTGTTGCCGACCGCGATGCCGTAACCACAGCGCCCACCAGTGCACGCGGCGCAATCCACACCGTGAACCCGGCCCCGGCTTCTGCTTGATTCGCGGCTACCAGAACATCGGGCGGTCGTCGTCCTCATCCACATCACCGTTGGACAGTTCCACGACGACGGGCACATGGTCGCTCGGGGCGTCACCCTTGCGCTGGTCGCGATCGATGAAACCTTCGGACACACGATCGGCAAACGCCGGGGAACCCAAAATAAAATCAATCCGCAGTCCCTCGTTGCGGGGGAACCGCAGCTGTTTGTAATCCCAGTACGTGAAACCTTCGGGCTGCAACGGGCGAACCACATCGGTCACGGGAACCGACGCAAATTCGGCGAAACGGGCGCGCTCGACGGGGCTGATGTGGGTGGATACGCCCGGAATCATGCTGGGGTCGCCACAGTCCTCGTCAAACGGGGCAATATTGAAGTCGCCCATGAGCGCCAACTGCAGGGTGTCGTCCGCCGCCAATTGCGACCGGATGTCGTCCTGTAATGCGTGCAACCATCGAAGTTTGTAGTCGAAATGCGGGTCATTCAGATCCCGGCCGTTGGGCACATACAGGCTCCACAGCCGCACGCCGTCGACGGTCACACCCAATGCTCGCGCCTCGAGCGGTGCGTCATCGCCCTCATAACCCTTCTGGAATCTGGGCATGCCCGCGAACTGGGTCACCACATCCGTCATCGGCAACCGCGAGGCAAACGCCACACCATTCCACTGGCTCAGACCGTGCGCGACAATGTCGTAGCCCGCCGCCTCAAACGCCTCACGAGGGAACTGCTCGTCCTTGCATTTCGTTTCCTGCATGGCCAGCACGTCGATATCGGATTCGACCAACCAGTCCACCACCCGGTCGACGCGGGCACGGATCGAGTTCACATTCCAGGTCGCAATACGCACGGACTCAACTTTATTGGTTTCGGTAGACTCGAAGACATGAGCAACGCCAAGAATCAACTCATTGACTACATCAGCTCGGAAGCCGTATTCCACGGCGACTTCACGCTGACGAGTGGCAAGAAAGCTACGTATTACATCGACCTGCGCAAGGTCAGCCTCGATCACCGTGTGGCCCCGTTGATTGGCGACGTCATGGTCGACCTGATCAAGGACATCCCCGACATTGCCGCAGTGGGTGGACTGACGATGGGCGCCGACCCGATCGCGTCGGCCGTCCTGCACCGCGGCGTTCTCGCCGGTGCAACCTATGACGCTTTCGTTGTTCGCAAGGAGCCCAAGGACCACGGCCGTGGCCGTCAGGTCGAGGGCCCCGAACTCGAGGGCAAGCGCGTGGTGGTGCTCGAAGACACGTCGACCACGGGTGGTTCGCCGTTGGCTGCCGCCGCCGCACTGGAAAAGGTGGGCGCAATTGTCGTCGCCGTCGCCGTGGTCGTCGACCGCAACACGGGCGCTCGCGAGATCATCGAGGCCGCAGGTTACGACTATTACGCAGCGATTTCGTTGGAAGATTTGGGCCTCGCATAATGAACGAGGACTTGCCGGAGGGCGGTCACAAGAGCGACGCCGACTGGTTGCGTGACGCCTTTGATCGTGCATTGCGCGGTGACAATGGCACGACCAGCGAGGCGATGACCCCCGCAGTTTCACCATTTGATGGCGCAAATTCCGAGGCGCAGGCTGATGTTTCGGCGGCACCCTTCGACCCCAACGCCACCGTGCCCATCGAAGAATGGGAACTGCCCCAGGCCCCCACGGTGTTGTCCGCCGATCAGGGTGCTCCCGATTTTGTGGGTGGACCCGAAATTGACGGTGAAGCCGATGACACCGCGCTGATCGAGGCGGTCGTGGAACCTGCTGCAGAGCCCGTCGTCGAGACCGGCGTGTTTGCGGAACCAGCCCCCAGCAACGACCCTTTTGCTTCCGCAATTTATGACGCATTGCAGGAATACGACGAGCCCGTTGTGTCTGACGATGATGTCGACAACGAGCCGGATGCATTCGATTTCCTTTTCGGTGGTTCAGCCACAACGGTTGATGCACCCGCGGGAACCGAACAGCCCGCAACCCAGCTGTTTGCTGCGACCGTACCCCCGGCATCCACTGCCCCGGTCGGCGCCCAGCACGACGACGATGCACCCGGTCACGGCGACGCCACAATCGCACTTCCCGTTGCGGGTCTTACCCTCGCACCAGCACAGGCCCCACGCGCACCACGTAGTTCAGACCCCCAACGCACCCGTGCGATGCTGATCGCAATTTCCGCCGGTCTGGGTGTCGCACTGCTGTCCGTTGGCGCGTATTTCGGCGGCGCACTGATTGCAGCCCCCGCACCCAGCGCCACCCCCACCGAGACCGCGTTGCCCGACACCGCGCGCCCCGCAGGTGAATGGGCGTGGGACGAACTCGTCGGCGGCGAATGCATCAGCGGCACCACGTCGCCATGGGAAGCCACCTATACGGTTGTTGACTGCGCCACCCCTCACGAATCTCAGCTCGTGTTCCGTGGCGACCTCGTCACCGATGCGCAGGTGGTGTCGTACCCCGGTGACGACGCGATCGGCGGAGTCGTCGGCCCGTTGTGTGCCACTCAGGGAATGGTTGACCTGCTCGCGGCCGGCGAATACACCGACATTGTGATGGCGGCCTCGTATGCATCCAGCGCAGCGGATTGGGATGCCGGAAACACCGACTTCTTCTGTTTCGTATCGCGCACCGGCGGAACTGTCAGTGGCTCGCTCGCGGGCACTGCGCTGACCGAGGGGCTCATCCTGCCCGAAGTTGACGCAACAGACACTGCTGAAACCGACACGACAAACCCGTAACAATGACAGACGCAGCCGAATCGGTGGGCTCCGAGCCTCATGCCGAACAAACCACACACGGGGTTGGGCCCTGGGTGGGCGAATGGCCGACCGAACCCCACTTTGACCCCGAGCTGCTGCAACACGGCGACACCCGCAATGTGATCGACCGATACCGTTACTGGTCGGTTGACGCAATTGTGGCCGACCTCGACACCCGCCGCCACGAATTCCATGTGGCGATCGAGAACTGGCAGCACGACCTGAACATCGGGTCGATCGTGCGCACAGCGAACGCCTTCCTCGCGGACACCGTCCACATCGTGGGCCGACGCCGCTGGAACAAGCGCGGGGCCATGGTCACCGACCGGTACCAGCACGTGATGCATCACCCCACCGTCGAGGACTTCGTCCAATGGTGTCGAGAAAACGAGCTGCCCATCGTCGGCGTGGACAACGTCGAGGGCTCGGTTCCCGTCGAGACCACGACCCTGCCGCGGCGCTGTGTGCTGTTCTTTGGCCAGGAGGGTCCCGGGTTATCGCCCGAGGCTATTGCGGCATCAGACCGGGTTGTCGAGATCCTGCAGTTTGGTTCGACCCGTTCGCTCAATGCGTCTGCCGCGGCGGCCATCATCATGCACGAATGGATTTCCGAGCACGTAGTTCCCCGCGGGTAGACTGGACGGGTACCGTTCACCCGATCAAAGGACCGCACATGCCCGCCATTGTGATTGTTGGCGCCCAGTGGGGCGACGAGGGCAAGGGTAAAGCCACCGACCTCTTGGCCGAACACATCGACTATGTCGTGAAGTTCAACGGCGGGAACAACGCCGGCCACACCGTGGTCATTGGTGACGAGAAATACGCTCTGCACCTGCTGCCGTCCGGAATTCTTACTAAGGGCGTCACCCCGGTAATTTCGAACGGTGTGGTCATCGACCTCGAGGTGCTGTTCTATGAAATCGATGCGCTGAACGCTCGCGGCATCGACACCTCCAAACTTCGTGTCTCGGCGAACGCGCACGTGATCACGGCCTATCACCGCACCCTGGACAAGGTCACCGAACGTTTCCTTGGCAAGCGACAGATCGGCACCACCGGTCGCGGCATCGGCCCGACCTATGCGGACAAGATCAACCGTGTCGGTATCCGAATCCAGGACATTTTCGACGAAAACATTTTGCGTCAGAAGGTCGAGGGCGCCCTCGATCTGAAGAACCACCTGTTGTTGAAGATTTACAACCGTCGTTCCATCCTCGTCGACGAAGTTGTCAACGACCTGTTGTCGTACGCCGACCGTCTGCGTCCGATGGTTGCCGACACCGCGCTCGAATTGCACCAGGCGCTCGAAGCCGACAAGGTGGTCCTTTTCGAAGGCGGCCAGGCCACCATGCTCGACGTCGACCACGGAACCTACCCCTTTGTGACCTCGTCAAACTCGACGGCCGGCGGCGCATCGACCGGTTCCGGCATCGGACCCGCTGCGTTCCAGAAGGTGATCGGCATCGTCAAGGCGTACACCACGCGTGTGGGTGCCGGACCGTTCCCCACCGAACTGTTCGACGAGTCGGGCGAATTCCTGCGTGCGACCGGATTCGAATTTGGCACCACCACGGGTCGCCCCCGCCGTTGCGGCTGGTATGACGCACCCATCGCCCGCTATTCGGCTCGTATTAACGGTGTGACCGATTTTGTCATCACGAAGCTGGACGTGCTCACCGGTCTGAAAGAAATCCCCGTGTGTGTCGCGTACGAGGTCGACGGTGTGCGGGTGGAAGAAGTTCCCGTCTCGCAGTCGGACTTCCACCACGCACAGCCGATTTACGAAAACTTCCCCGGCTGGGACGAAGACATCACCGGTGCTCGCGAATTCTCGGATCTGCCAAAGAACGCACAGGATTACATCCTCGCTATCGAAAAGATTTCGGGCGCACGCATCTCGGCTATCGGTGTCGGCCCCGCTCGTGACGCCATCATCCAGCGTCACTCGCTCTTGCACTAAATCCAAGGTTCGTCCAAGGATTAGTAAAAGCCGGGGCGGCTCGTCCCACCCGGTTTTACACTGGCAGGACAGCGAAACCTTGGGAGGCATCATGAAACGCACACTGGCAATGCTGGGCGCTGCAGCGGTGTCGATCGCGTTGGTGGGTTGCTCGGCTGAAGTTCCCACGACCACCGACAACGTGGTTGCCGGATACGACATCCTCACCAGTGACCTTGCACCCGATGTGACCGCCCGCGGGGTCATGCTCGCCTCGGTTATCCTCGTCGCCGGCGACATTGAAAAGGCCGTCGCCGATGGCATGGTGACACCGGCCGAGGTCGCCGAAGCCCGCGCCTCGATCGAGGACGGAACCTTGGACCTGTGGCGCCAACGGGCGGAAACCGAATGATGAAAGCCGTAACCGCAGCGGCACTTTCCGTCGGCGCTCTGATTGTTTTTCCCACAGCCGTCAACGCAGCGGAGGTCTCGACCGACACGACTCACGCCATTGTCGAAACGGTGCTGAACGACCTTGGTGTCGATGCCAGCGCAGAACTTGTTGACCTGATTACCGCGGACGTGGACCCCGTGCTGTTGAACCCCGAGCTTGTCGATGCTGTCGACACTGCCCTCGCTGAAGGCTCCGACCCGACCCAGGTAATTGATGACATCACCGACGAGAACTTTGATGAGCAGAGCGTCTTGTGGGAGGAAAATGGCGACGAGTGGACTGCAACTGCCCCTGCGGTGCGCCCGAACCGTCACAGTACCAGCGACCCCGACGACGACGGTGACGACGAAACAGAAACCGAGACAGAGACCGAGGTCGATGAGTCGCCCTCGCCCCGGCCCACAGCAAGCGTCCGACCCAGCCCCAATCCTCGACCCACAAATTCGACTCGTCCCACCAGCACGCCGCGTCCGACCCCATCAGACTCGGGCGAAGACGACGATGACGACGATGACGACGACGAGGATCACAGCGACGACGACGATTGAGCCAAGGCCCGGCCGCATCCCCTTCGCGTTGAGCGCCAGGTTTCATCGAATTTCTGTAGGCTGAACACCATGGATCAGGAAACCCAGCGTCAGTTAACTGCACTGCGCAGAAGCATTGACAACATCGACTCTGCGGTCGTGCACATGCTGGCTGAACGATTCAAGTGCACCCAGCAGGTGGGAATTCTGAAGGCCAGTGCAGGCCTGCCGGCTTCGGACAAGTCCCGTGAGGCCGAACAGATTGAGCGACTTCGCAGCCTTGCCGTCGACGCACACCTTGATCCTGCATTTGCCGAGAAGTTCCTCAACTTCATCGTTGCCGAGGTGATTCAGCACCACCAGCGTGCCGCCGAAGCGCCCACCGAGCAGTAGTTCCGCGCCGCCTCCAGTCGTTCCAGACTGAGCCGGCACTCGCCACTAGAGCCCAAGGTTATTGCGGCAAGTTCGCGATCGCTGCGTCGCGGGCTTGGATCAGTCGGTGTGCGACATCGATGCACCGGTCAATCGTGGGTTGGTGACGTTTCACCGTCACATACTTGGGGCCAGGCCATGCGGGCACGAATTGTTTGTTGCGTTGGCGGCGCAGCTGCCACGCAAAAATGCATTCCTCGGCGCCGGTGACAAACAGCTGCCACTGCACTTGGCGTTGATAGGCGGGGTTGACGTGATCCCAGGATTCCCAGTCACGCCCCGTGGTCTTAACCTCGACGATGGTCCCGTGGTCGGGCGAAAGGCCATCGGGTGTGGCCATCATCCACGAGGCCTCTGCGGCAGCGATCAGCCAGTCGTTGCCTTCGATGTCGAACCGGGTGGCAAGCTTGTCGATGATGACGGGTTCTTGGTCGCGACCGAACGCCATGTAGGCGTTGTCGGCGATGGGTGTGGGGTTGAGCATTTGCCCCAGTTGTTCCCGGAATCCCGCGGAATCAAAGGCGCGTCCCACCATGGTGGCGGTTACCCCTGTGGCGCGAATCCGCAACCATTCGTCGCGGTCGGCGCTTTGTACCAAAAACCTGCTGGGGTCAATCATGTCGCAGAAGTCCGACTTTTAGCCGCCGACGACGGGGCCGAAATGCTTCGGCAGGGTCGCACGGTGGGTGGCCGACAGTTCGTCGACGGACACGGTGAACAAGTCCTGTACTTCCAGTCCTGCCCCACCCTTGTCGGTGACTCCGATGCGCAACACGGGCACGTTTCGGCCTTCGCACAGTCCACGGAACTTGACGTCGTCGGTGCGGTCTACGGACACGATTACGCGCGCGCTGGACTCGCTGAAGAGTGCTGCGGTTTCATCGATTCCGTCGCGCTGCATCAGTTCGTTGACCCACACGCGTGCGCCGACACCGAAGCGCAGCACACCGTCGGCAACAGCCTTGATGAGTCCACCGGTCGACAGGTCGATTGCACTGGTGACAATTCCCTCGTAGGCGGCGGCGGACAGAAGTCCGGCCAGAGCCTTTTCAGCGTCGAAGTCCACTACGGGGGGTTTTCCGCCGAGGTGGTTGTGTACGGCGCCAGCCCAGCTGGAACCGTCGAGTTCTTCACGGGTCACACCGAGCAGGTAGATGTTCTCGCCTTCGTCCTGCCATCCGCTGGGAAGTCGACGTGCCACGTTGTCGATCGAGCCCATCACAGCCACCACGGGGGTGGGGTGAATGGGAACGTCGCCGGTTTGGTTGTAGAACGACACGTTTCCGCCGGTTACGGGGATTCCGAGTTCGAGGCAGCCATCGGCGAGACCTTCGACCGAGCGGGCGAACTGCCACATGACCTCGGGGTTTTCGGGGCTGCCGAAGTTCAGGCAGTCGCTGACGGCCATGGGGGTTGCGCCACTGGTGGCCACGTTCCGGTACGACTCGACCAGTGCGAGCTGTGCACCGACATAGGGGTCCAGCTGGCAGTAACGGCCGTTCGCGTCGGTGGCGAGGGCCACGCCCAACCCGGTTTCCTCGTCGATGCGGATCATGCCGGCACCGTCGGGGGTGTGCAGGGCAGTGTTTCCCATCACGTAATAGTCGTACTGGTTGGTGATCCAGTCGGTGTCAGCCTCGTTGGGTGAACCGACGAGAGCAAGGAACTGGTCACGCAGGCCCTGGCCGTCGGTGGCGCGGGGCAATGCCGAGGCGCTGTCTGCTTGCAGGGCATCGAGCCATGTGGGGTAGCTCATGGGTCGGTTGTAGACGGGACCGTCGACAGCGACCGTGCGAGGGTCGACATCGACGATGGTCTGGCCGTGCCATTCGATAATCAGACGTCCGGTGTCGGTGACCTGCCCGAGGTCGCTGGCTTCGACATCCCATTTGTTGATTACGGCCATGAACGCGTCCAGCTTTTCGGGCTTGACGACGGCCATCATGCGTTCCTGGCTTTCCGACATCAGGATTTCTTCGGCAGTCAGGGTGGGGTCGCGCAACAGCACGTTGTCGAGCACGATGTGCATTCCGCCGTCACCGTTCGATGCGAGCTCGCTTGTGGCACACGAAATTCCGGCAGCACCGAGGTCTTGGATGCCTTCTACACAGTCCGCCTGGAACAGTTCGAGGCAGCATTCGATG
>CALBMG010000244.1 GCA_937896185.1 uncultured Microbacteriaceae bacterium
TCGGGGTCGACACGAGGCGACCCTTGGTGCCCGGTGCAATGTTCAGGTCGCTGTACAGGTGGGGGCTCGACGAATACGTTTCGACGGGCTCCAGGGGGAGGTCGAGTGCGCGGCCAATCAGAGCCCACTTGTGCAGATCGTCCCAGTCCACAAAGGTCACTGCGGTACCGGTGCGGCCGGCGCGGCCGGTGCGACCAACGCGGTGCAGGTATGTCTTGTCTTCCTCGGGGACGGTGTAGTTAATCACATGGGTGACATCGTCGACGTCGATGCCGCGGGCGGCGACATCCGTTGCGACGAGGACGTCCTTTTTACCGGCCTTGAATGCGGCCATCGAACGTTCGCGCGCCTCCTGGCTCATGTCACCGTGGACGGCGACGGCCTGGAAGCCGCGATCCTGAAGTTCCTCGGTCACCTTCGATGCCGAACGCTTTGTGCGGGTAAAAATTACGGTCTTTCCGCGACCCTCGGCCATGAGGATGCGGCCCACCACTTCGTCCTTGTCGAGGTTGTGGGCGCGATACACGATGTGGTTGATGTTCGCCTGGGTGAGGCCCTCATCGGGGTCCTGTGCGCGGATGTGAATCGGCTTTGACATGAAGCGGCGTGCCAGAGCAACAATCGGTCCGGGCATGGTGGCCGAGAACAGCATGGTGTGGCGGTCGGCCGGGGTCTGTGCAAACAACTTCTCGACATCTGCGAGGAAACCCAGGTCCAGCATGCGGTCGGCCTCGTCGAGAACCATGACTTGGATGTTGGCCAAGGACAGCAAACGCTGACCGGCAAGGTCGAGCAGTCGACCAGGAGTGCCGACGATGATCTGGGCACCCGCCTTGATCGCGTCGACCTGTTCCTCGTACGACTTTCCGCCATAGACTGCGGCGACGGTGGTGGAACGGTTACTGGTTGCCAGCACCATGTCTTCGGTGACCTGTACAGCCAACTCTCGAGTGGGGACCACAATCAGAGCCTTGACTCCGGGTTCGGGGTTAGCTCCGAGACGCTGAATCAGGGGAAGGCCAAAACCGAAGGTCTTGCCGGTGCCGGTCTTTGCCTGGCCAATAATGTCTTGGCCGCCGAGGGCCAACGGGATGGTCTGTTCCTGGATGGGAAAGGGCTCAAGAATGCCCTTTTCGGCGAGGGCTGCGGCGATATCGGAATCGATACCAAGGTCGAGAAAAGTCACAAAAATACCTGTCTGGTTAATGGTCTCTAGTCTACCCGCGCCCCACCGACATCCTTATGATTAGGGGGTGGCTCTGAACCTGTGGCGTAAAAAACGTGTCGTCGAATCTCCGACAGTACGTTCCCGTGACGACGTCGATCCGGGAAACCGGGTCGAGTTCACGGACCTCGCACCACAGCCGGCCGTGTTCATCGGCCAGTGCGCGTACCTGTTCCTGCGTTTTGCGGAATCGCTGGCACGTCACGCGCACGACTCGAAGGATTTGGAAACCGAAAGCGCAATCGCGGTTGTCGCGGCCGAGTCCTTCCGGCGCTATGTGACCCTGGTCGAGGTCTTGGACCGTCTGGGCGTCGACCGAGTCGAAGCCATGAGCCCGTTTATCGAGCCGACACGGGAATTTGAGCGTCGCACTCGCGGCCAGAACTGGACGGAACGTGTGACCTGCACGTGGGTGACGATGTCGTTCTTGCAGGATTTCTGGCGTCGACTGGCCGAGGGCTTGCCGGCCTCGATTCGTGCTGATGTGACGGCCGCTCTGAAGTCCGACGATATGGTCACCATTTTGCGTGCCGAATTGGAACGCAAAATCGAGGCAGATCCGCACGTCCGGCCGGTGTTGGCGATGTGGGCCCGGCGTCTCGTCGGTGACACGATGTTGATGGCCGAGAGCGCGCTGGTGCACAACGAGGTTGCCGTGTCCGATGTCGATGGCGTCGAACCGGTGTTCACCGACCTGATTGGCGAGCACACCCGTCGATTGGATTCCTTGGGCCTGTCGGCTTAGGGGAAATTAGGACACAAAGCCCACGGGTCGCGACTGGGTGGTGCCGATTTCGAGGTAGGTCACGTTGTCCGCGGGGATGACATAGGTCTGTCCCTTGGTGTCGGTCAGTGTCAGCACTCCGTGTGCGGCAAGTGCGGTCTGCAGCTGCGCGGTGATGTCAGCGGCTGAAGTGTTCGTGTCGAACGACAGTTCGCGGCCAGCGTGCTTGATTCCAATGCGAATATCCATGGCTTTAGGGTATTCCATGTCGAGGGGTTTCACGTCGGTGCTTCTCGGTAGCCTAGATTCATGTCCTCCAGCCGTTCCGCGTTTAAGCCCGATGCCTCGCAGCAATCGGTGCTAGTCGCGGCTCGACGCGGACATGTCCGGATTTGGGGTGCTGCGGGCTCGGGCAAGACGTTCACTGTGAAGGCGCTTGTTGTAGATGTTGCGGCACGATCGGGCGCAGACTCTGTTCGGGTGATGACGTCGACGCGGCGCACGGCCACCCTGTTGCGTGATGGGTTGGCGCTCGCCGTGGGGGCTCCGACGCACGGACCGTTGGCTCGGTCGGTATCGTCGTTTGCCCATCAGGTTATTGTCGCTGCCGCGGGTGGCGCGGCTCATGTCAAGCTGATTGCGGGCGGACAGCACGATGCGCTGCTCGCCGAACTGAAAACCGGGCAAGTGATGGCGGCAGAGCACGTGGGCGTGCTTCTCAGCGCGCGGGAGCGCTGCGCACTGGAACTGCGGGCCGGAGAGATCGTGGAAGCGGCCTTTGTCGCAGCCGAGTTCGACGCCGACTATTTCGAGACGGCGCGCGCGGTCGCTGCCGTTGCAGCGATCCTCGGAGGTGGCCAGTGAACACCGTCCTCTCAGTGCTGCAACACGCCCTCGGCCGCGACGAGTTCGGCAAGAACCCGAACGGACGTCCGGACTACCGCAATCACTTCTGCGTCGGAGACGGTCCCGACCTCGTGGCGTGCCGAGAAGCGGTCGCACAGGGCCTTATGGTCGAGCACGCGCCGAGCGACATCAGCGGGGGCGACTTCATCTTCGTGGTGACTGATGCGGGGCGGTCAGATCGGAAGAGCA
>CALBMG010000245.1 GCA_937896185.1 uncultured Microbacteriaceae bacterium
GCGAGTTGAACGCGGGCACTCGGGCCGTGAGGAATTTCGGCGGCGTCGATCATGCGCGCCAGCATTCGTTCGACCGCGCGGACAGAAGTTCCGCGTTCGGCGGCGATCTCCTCATTCGTCTTCCCGTCGGAAACCAATTTCAGCACTGCAATCTGAAGGTTCGACAACGAGCGGACAGGCCTGTGCTCATCCATTCGTCGAACCGCCTGGCCAGACATCAGTGCAGACGACACCGCCTCACGCAATGCATTCGTCGAGTTGAGTTCGGTCTTCACGATGTACGACGCGTTCTCGGGGATCGTGTCCCACCCCTTGCCTGTGATGCGCGGGTCGGACAGATTCGTGATGAACACCACGGCGATGTCGGGGAACTCGGCGCGAACGCGCTGGATGACGTCGATGCCTGTCGGCCCAACGCCCAGATCAATGTCCGCAACGATGAGCGACGGCGATGTTTCCTTGACAGCGGTCAACGCCCCCAGCGCGTCATGAGCGCGGGCAACTGACCACCCCTCCGACTCCAAGATTTCCGAAATGATGCTGCAAATCAAAGGCTCATCGTCGACGACGACCGCACGGCGGACTTCAGCAGCCATTCGGGGTTATTTCTTTCGTGCTGCGTCGACGAGCGATTCAAGGACGACGAGAGGAGTCGATTTCTGCGATTCGGCCCGTTCGCTAACCCACGCGGCGGTGTCACCGCGAAGCGTGACGGTCACCGTTCCCTTTGCGCCGTGGTCAACACCGGCCGCGTGGCGCTGGCTTCGCATGATGAGGCTGGTGATGGGAAGTGCCACGGTTCCGAGGGCGTCGAGGATGAGCACAACCCCGAAGAAGCGCCAGTACACGTCAGCGAGCGACTGGGGCGGGAAGGTACCGTCGGTCAGAATGACCGGCACGACGATGAGGGGCACGAGGCCGATAAGGACCAAATTGAGGTCGAGCGCGACACGCATCCACCGAATCGGAGTTGACGCGAGCAGCAGCATGAGGTTTGCGTGGGCAAACGACACCGCGGCGAGCGTTGAAATGGTGAACACCTTGTTGACGACCATGTTGAGATTGTTGGGACCCGAATACACGGCATAGTCCCAGGGCCACCAGATGAGCATTGCTGCTGCGACAAACGCCACGACACTCGTCCCGATACCAATCCACCCGACAATGCGGACGTCTTTGTTGATGATGGCGAGGTGGCACAACGCCAGAATCGCAAAC
>CALBMG010000246.1 GCA_937896185.1 uncultured Microbacteriaceae bacterium
GTGTGGTAATCCTGACAGTTCAGCACGACGGGTCGGTTCACGTGATCGAGCCACCGGGCATCAAACAGTCCGTCGTTTGTGAGAGTGGAGTCGTAACTACCACCCACAATCCAGTCCAGATCGGAGTGTTGTACCGCGAAATCGGCGACTCGTTCCGCAACGTGTTCGACGCTCGCACAGTCTCTGATGGTGGGCCCCAGAGTTTCGGCTCCGGCAAAAATGGGGTGTGCGTGTCCATCACCAATCCCGGGAAGGATTGTGGATCCCGACATGGATCGGGCGTCTACCCCCGCGGTTCCCACCATTCGCAGAGCGTCGTCTCCTACGGCCGAAATTGTGTTTCCCGTGATCGCGATTGCGGATTCGACCACGGCCTGAATCTCGCCAGCGTCTTTTCGAAATTCGGTGATTACGGTTGCATCGGTGAGCACGACGGTGTGCACAGTTCCTCCATAAAAACTTGGGTGTGGTGTAACTGTATTGCCGAAGCGGGCACCATGGGTGCAGGCGTTCTGTGTGGTGTGGCTTAGCCTTGATAAGTGACCGTACATTCTGCAGAACGACAGCGTTCTTTCCAGTTCGCGCTGCTCGTTGCGTTCACCATCCAGGGGTTCCTTGCGGCCACTCAGATTCCTCGTGTTCCGGACATCATCGACCAGATCGGTGTGACTTTCACCCAGTGGGGCGCAATCGTCGGTTTCCTCGCACTGGGCTCGGCGACGGGACTGTTTGTCGCAAACAGGTTGATTGAACGTTTTGGCGGCAATGTTGTCGCAATTGTTGCCTTCGTTATTTTTTCCACAATCACGGGTTGCATCGGTTTCATGCACAACGCGGTGGTCTACTTCGTTTCCGCATTCGTTGTGGCGTTCATCATGTCCTGTTACAACCTCGCCATCAATGCCCAAGCTGTTCTGGCTCAGCAAATGGCGGGCAAAGTGATCTTGGGCCGATTTCATGCGGCATGGTCGATTGGTGCCGCCAGCGCGGCGGCGCTGTCGGGCGCGATGACACCGATATTGGATATCCGCGTGCACTTCGTCGTGTTTTCTGGTTTCAGTTTGATTGTGTTTATGCTCTGGGGTTCACGTCTCTTGAACCGCGAAGAGGGGCGCACTGCAGACGTGAATTCCGACAAGGCGCGAGTGCCGTGGTTGCAGATGCCCAAGCGTGTCTACCTCCTGGCCGCCGGTCTGTTCTGCGCAGTATTTCCTGAGGCCGTGATGGTCGACTGGAGTGCCATTCTGATTCGAGACGGTTTGGGAATCCCCGTTAACTTACGTGCGCTGCCCTATGCCACTTTTGCGACAGCCATGATTGTGGGTCGTTTGTTGATCGGTCGCATCACGGCGCGCATGGCATTTGGTCGCCTTGCTGTGCTGGGCTCTGCGACATCTGCAATTTCGGGTGCGGTCAGCTTGGCAATCTCACCCGCACTGATCGAGTCAAATCCCATCGTGGGTGTCGTCGTGTTGTCGGCGCTGTGGGCTTTCGCAGGTTTCGGCACGGCGGCGCTTGTTCCGTCATATTTTTCCGCCACCAACACGGTTCCCCACATGACAACGGGTGCCGTTATGTCGCGAATCATCATCGTCGAAATGGCAGTGATGACAGTCGCAAAAATCCTCATGGGCGCAACAGCAGAGGGCTTCGGTATCAGCGTCGCCTACTGGGGCGTGATTGTCGCCTGGGTGATTACCAGCATTATCGCGGCCTATGTCGCACGACTTGAGCCCGCACGACACGGCGACGATTAAAGTCCTGTCACACGTTCCAGCATCGGCAACGGGTTGCCGAAGCGGTGGGCTGTCACCGAAATTGCTTGCTCACGATAGAACGGCAGC
>CALBMG010000247.1 GCA_937896185.1 uncultured Microbacteriaceae bacterium
TTATGACACTAAATATCCTATCTTATGACACAATTTTTTTACGAGAGAAATGCAGAAAACAAACTGTTTCGCATTTTGCAAAGACGCACCGCCGCGTGTTGCAACGCGTTGCTTCAAGAGGAAAATTTGAATGGGGGATGGTGGGCGGTGAGGGACTCGAACCCCCGACATCCACGGTGTAAACGTGGCGCTCTAACCAACTGAGCTACAGGCCCCGATGTGCTTTTTATCGTAGCGGATATTTTTGGTGGAAATGTACACACGCCCCCGCGGGTCTAGGATTAACACGCTGGGTCCCCACAAAGGGATCCATACTCTCCTCACCACCATCACAGGAAGAGCGCACATGGGCGTCAACACTCAAGACCCGTATTCGTCGGATTTCTACGACACCAACCCCGAAGAGACCGCCGAATGGCGTGAGTCTCTTGATGCGGTTGTCGACATCGAGGGCCCACAGCGCGGCCGCGAGGTCGTCATGTCGGTCCTCAAGCGTTCCAAGGAACTTCACCTCGGGGTGCCGATGGTTCCCACGACCGACTACATCAACACCATTGCCACGTCTAACGAGCCCGAGTTCCCCGGCGATGAGGAAATCGAACGCCGTTACCGATCGTGGATTCGGTGGAACGCAGCCATCATGGTGCACCGCGCACAGCGCCCCGGAATCGGTGTCGGTGGACACATCGGTTCGTATGCATCGAGCGCCTCACTGTACGAAGTGGGGCACAACCACTTCTTCCGCGGACCCGATCATGCAGGCGGCGGTGACCAAATTTTTTACCAGGGACACGCATCACCCGGTATGTACGCTCGCGCATTCCTCGAAGGTCGCCTGACCG
The DNA here is from genome assembly GCA_937896185.1 of uncultured Microbacteriaceae bacterium. Classification (GTDB taxonomy): domain Bacteria; phylum Actinomycetota; class Actinomycetes; order Actinomycetales; family Microbacteriaceae; genus MWH-TA3. The sequence continues at coordinate 843 of CALBMG010000247.1, forward strand.
AAGAACAGATGGACGGATTCCGTCAGGAAAAGTCGCACCACGCCGGCGGGTTGTCGTCGTACCCTCACCCCCGACTCATGCCCGAATTCTGGCAGTTCCCGACCGTGTCGATGGGCCTCGGACCCCTCAACGCGATTTATCAGGCGCAGACCAACAACTACCTCACCAACCGTGGCATCAAGGACTGCTCCGACCAGCACGTCTGGGCGTTCCTTGGCGATGGTGAGATGGACGAGGTCGAGTCGCGTGGCGCACTGCAGCTGGCCGCAAACGACAAACTCGACAACCTCACGTTCGTCATCAACTGCAACCTGCAGCGACTCGACGGGCCCGTGCGTGGCAACGGCAAAATTGTTCAGGAACTGGAGTCGTACTTCCGCGGTGCCGGCTGGAACGTCATCAAGGTCATTTGGGGCCGCGAATGGGACGAGCTCCTCGAAGCAGACACCGAGGGCGCACTCCTTGAACTGATGAATTCAACCCCCGACGGCGACTTCCAGACCTACAAGGCCGAGTCGGGTGCGTACATCCGCGAACACTTCTTCGGCCGCGACCCTCGCACGGCAAAGCTGGTCGAAAACTGGAGCGACGACAAGATCTGGAGCCTCAAGCGAGGCGGACACGACTACCGCAAGCTGTACGCAGCGTATGCCGCGGCACTCGCCCACAAGGGCCAGCCCACCGTCATCCTGGCGAAAACTGTTAAGGGGTATGCGCTGGGTAAGACCTTCGAGGGCCGCAATGCCGTGCACCAGATGAAGAAGCTGACGCTCGACAACTTGAAGACCCTGCGCGACAACCTTCGCATCCCCATCAGCGACGAAGTGCTCGAAGCAAACCCCTATCAGCCTCCGTACTTCACCCCCGAGGCAAACGACCCGGCACTGGCCTACATGCTGGAACGCCGCCAAGCCCTCGGTGGTTCACTGCCCCAGCGCCGTTCGGCACACGCTCCCCTGGCCATGGCCGAAGACAAGGTATTTGAGTCGGCTAAAAAGGGTTCGGGCAAGCAGGAAATCGCGACGACGATGGCTTTCGCCCGTCTGCTCAAGGATTTGTTGCGCGACCCCAACCTGGGCCAGCGCATTGTGCCGATCATCCCCGACGAGGCCCGCACCTTCGGTATGGACGCCTATTTCCCCACGGCAAAAATCTATAACCCCAACGGTCAGAACTACACCTCGGTGGACCGTGAACTGTTGCTGGCCTACAAGGAAAGTGTGCAGGGCCAAATCCTGCACACCGGCATCAACGAGGCCGGAGCCATGGCCGGTTTTACCGCCGTCGGTTCGTCCTACGCCACCCACGGCGAGGCCTTGATTCCCGTCTACGTGCTGTATTCGATGTTCGGATTCCAGCGCACCGGTGACTCAATGTGGCTCGCGGGTGACCAAATGGTTCGCGGCTTCATCCTCGGAGCTACAGCGGGAAAGACCACCCTGACGGGTGAGGGTCTGCAACACGCCGATGGCCACTCGCACCTGCTGGCATCCACCAACCATTCGGTTGTCGCCTACGACCCCGCGTTTGCGTACGAAATCGCACACATCGTCAAGGCCGGTATCGACCGCATGTATGGCGGACACCATGCCGACCCCAACGTGTTCTACTACCTCACGGTGTACAACGAGCCCATCGCTCAGCCCGCAGAACCCGAAGGACTGGACGTCGACGGCCTGCTGCGCGGTATGTACATCGCCCGTAAGGCCAATAACTCGGGCATTCCTGCACAGATCCTCGCAAGTGGTGTCGCCGTGCCGTGGGCATTCGACGCTCAGCGCATCCTCGCCGACGAGTGGGGTGTCGCCGCGGATGTGTGGTCGGTTACCTCGTGGAACGAACTGCGTCGTGACGGCCTCGAAGCCGACCGTTACACCTTCACCCACCCACACGAGCCCGCACGAGTGGCGTATGTCACCGAACGCCTTCAGCAGACCGAAGGCCCTGTTGTTGCCGTGAGTGACTTCATGCACGGTGTGGTGGACCAGATTCGTCAGTTCGTTCCCCGCGACTATGCAACTCTCGGTGGCGACGGATTCGGTTTCAGCGACACCCGTGCCGCTGCACGACGCCACTTCCTCATCGACACCCAGTCCATCGTGGTTCGCGTGCTGCAACAGCTGGCTCGTACCGGTCAGATTTCGCAGGATGTTGTCGCCGAAGCATTCGCACGCTACGACCTCAACAACGTGAACGCCGGCACGACCGGTAACACGGGCGGCGACGCCTAGGCGCCCAATGTCGATGCCCAAACAGCAGGCACTCGCCTGGCTCAAATCACTGTCGGGTGATTTGTCCACGGCGGTTGCCGGACGTTTGGTTGACACGTTGCCGTGGTATTCGGCGATGCCTCCCAGCCGTCGCAGTGCTGTCGGCATGGTCGCACAGACGGGTATCACCTCGTTTATTCGGTGGTACGAGAATCCCGAGTCTTTGCCGTGGGCTGCATCGGATGTTTTTGGTGCCGCGCCGCGCGAACTGTTGAGATCGGTCAGTCTTCAACAGACCTTGCAGCTGATTCGTGTGACCGTCGAGGTTGTCGAAGAACACCTCGTCGACAGCGAACACGACCTGCGCGAAGCGATCCTGCGGTACTCGCGCGAGGTGGCGTTCTCTGCAGCGGACGTGTACGCACGCGCCGCAGAGGATCGCGGGCTGTGGGATGCCCGACTCGAGGCTCTCGTCGTGGACTCGATTTTGTCGGGAGAATACGAATCGGAACTCCCCTCCCGCATTGCGGCGTTGGGCTGGAACGGTCATGGCGAGGCGACCGTGCTCGTCGGTTCGTCTACCCGATGGGTCGATGTGGACGCGATTCGCCGAATCGCCCGCCACCGTAATGCCGATGTACTTATCGGAGTTCAGGGCAGCAGGCTCGTTGTTGTGATCGGTCGCCAATTGAACGAGGGAAGAACCGAGGAGTTCGCGTTTACCGCGATTGCCCAGGAACTGTCTGATTACTTCGGCGAGGGAAAACTGGTGCTGGGTCCGACCGTGAGCAGCGTGGTGGAGGCCGCAGCGAGCGCCAAAGCCGCATTGGCCGGTTTCGCCGTCGCACACACATGGCGCAATGCTCCGCGGCCCGTCAATGCCGACGACTTGCTGCCCGAACGTGCTCTGGCCGGCGATAAGCTCGCAAAAAACACACTTATCGAGCGGGTGTACACGCCGCTGCGGGACTACAACGATGACATGTTAACGACCCTGTGGGCGTACCTTGATTCGGGCCGTTCGCTCGAGCTCACTGCGAAGGAACTGTTTGTTCACGCCAACACCGTTCGTTACCGACTGAAGCGCATGAGCGAAATTCTGGGCTGGGACCCCTCGAACCCTCGAGATGCTTTGGTCGTTCATACTGCTCTGATTGTCGGGGCAATCGCAGAACCTGAAACCAGCCGCAATCGACGCGGTTCATAGGCGCGCACAGGCTTTCGCGGTATTCTTTGTGGGATGCGACAACCGATCACATCGCCATCACAAAGGACACTAGATACATGATTGTTCTCGCAGCGCCCGGTCAGGGCTCGCAGACTCCCGGTTTTCTGGCTCCGTGGCTCGAGGTGGACGGTGTTCGCGAACACCTGGAACGCCTTTCGGACGCTGCCGAGGTCGACCTGATCCGTCACGGCACTCTCAGCGACGAAGCCACCATCAAGGACACGCAGATTGCACAGCCCTTGATTGTTGCCGCGTCCGTCGTCACCGCTGCTCTCATCACGTCGGGACGTACCGCACGAGTCGGCGCGGTCGCCGGGCACTCGGTGGGCGAATTCGCTGCCGCCGCGATCTCGGGAATTCTCAGCGACACCGAGGCATTGCGACTCGTCGGTGTTCGGGGCCGAGCAATGGCCGCCGAAGCAGCAAAGATTCAGACCGGAATGGCCGCCGTGTTGGGAGGAGAACTGGCAGACCTACTGCCTGTTCTCGCCGAACGAGGGCTCTTCGCCGCCAACATGAACGGCGCTGGTCAGGTTGTCAGATCGGAAGAGCACACGTCTGAACTCCAGTCACTAGCTTGTATCTCGTA
>CALBMG010000248.1 GCA_937896185.1 uncultured Microbacteriaceae bacterium
ATGTCGATAAAGAATCGATAACTTCGGTCGAAAACACAATCCCCAAGGGAGTAACGGCGGCCAACACCGACAACTCGTTAATGCCGACCCCAAAATTGGAGACAAAAATTCCCACATTGTGTCGTGACTGAATTTCACGGGCAATTTCCAGAACTGGCCCGACTGCCACTTCGCAGTTCAGCAAAACGCTGAGCGAAATTGAGGGAATGCGCTCACGCAGTTGTTCCATAATTTCGGGCATCAGGGAATCTTTCAGCCAGAACTGCGAGGGCAAATTCATCACAACGTGGGTGACAGAGTGACTTCCGTTTTCGAAGCCCGTCAAATTGGTCACCAGCAGGTTAACGAGTTCGGTGGAGTTGAGGCTACGCATCGCGGTTTCCAGCTCGACGTATTGCCCCCATCGCAACCCCGTGTCGGTATCGACAATCGACCGTGTCGAAATTTCGGTTAATTTGCCGAGCGCGTCTTCTACCTGTGGCAAATTTCCCTTCGCCGGATCCGCGTATGAGACATTGCCCCCCAGATCCTCGACCACGATGCCACCACCGACCTGCTTGGCCTGGTACATCAACGAATCGGCAAGCTTCATGGCTTCTGTTACCGGCTCGCTGGCGCGCCACAGAGCGACACCGATGCTGCACCGAACCTCGACGGAATTACCGGCACTCGACACGAAGGTGCCGTCTACCGCCTCAGCCAGCCTGTGTGCGACCATATGCGCTTCCGCGGACGAATTCACGTTGTGCGCGAAGATGATGAATTCATCACCGCCTAATCGGGCAACGAAGTCAGTGGGACGCAGGTTGGCCGTCAGCTGCTGCGCAACATGCACCAAAAGCTCATCCCCCACATCGTGACCCAAAGTGTCGTTCACCGCTTTGAAATGATCCAAATCAAGGTAAGCGACAGCTCGAGTGGCGTTGTTGCCGGCCAACATCGAGTTGTGGATGGCGATGTCCAAACCGCGACGGTTGGGAAGTCCTGTCAGAACGTCATGTGTCGAGCGATAGAAAAGTTCCGCCCGGGCTCGTTCTTGCCGGAAAATTTTGGGAAGAATCAACGCTGCCGTCAGCAACGACTGGACTGCCTCGTCCGAGAGGGAGGATGCCGTCGGCAGGACAAAAATTGTGCGCACCGCAAATTCAGTCATTCCCGCCGTGTCAAAGGCCGCAAAATGTCGCGCGCCTGCCACGGCAAAAGTCTGTGAGTCGGGGTGGAGTTCGAACATGTCGTCGGCGTTCACCAGTGAGGGCATTTGGTAACACATGCCCTGCACATCGATACTCTGCGCCCGAATCGCGCCAAGGGCGGACAGCGAAGCCGGCGCACCCTCGGGGATGACCCAATTGTCGGGAATGAGTTTCCCGTCACGCACCCACCAGGTCTGGTAACCCCACCAACCGAATTTCTTTACGGTCTCGTTTAAAAGTTCCGAAATAATTTCGCGCGAGTGATCAAGGTATCCCGCCTCAACCCGCAGTTCACTGGGCACCTCGTCGTCAGAGTAATAGTTTGACATCTCACCCCCTTTCGCCTTTTCCACCATAGCTTCTTGCGCCCCAGGACGTAACCGATACTATGGCGAATAGAAATACCGAATAATCCCCACACTGCTTCGAGGTGACAGATGGACGATTCCCGCTTCAACCCCACTACGGCATACGCGCCGGTCCCCACCTCGGTGAGAGCAACTCGATTGCGACTCGGTTCATGGTTCCAATCCCGCGCGACGGTAATCCGCGTATTGGCATCGATCACGTTGGCCGCCGGAATTGTGTATCTGACCTGGCGACTCGTCGCCACATCGTGGTCGGTTCCTGGATGGCTGTTCTGGCCACTGTTCATCGGCGAATTTATGGGACTTGCTACCTATTTCATGCTCGCGTTCGACGCGGGGGACATTAAACCGACCGCCCGCCGTTCCCCGCTCGATGTCCCCGTCGACATTCTGATCGCAACCTATAACGAGGAACTCGCAATCGTCGAACCCACTGTGCTCGGCGCCAAACGCGTACACGGCCGCACCACTATCTATTTGTGCGATGACGGCAGACGTCCGGAAATGAAGGCCCTCGCGGAACGGCACGGAATTGAATACGTCACTCGAAACGACAACAAGGGGGCCAAGGCGGGCAACATCAACGCCGTACTGCCCCGCCTCACCGGTGAACTGGTTCTCGTGCTCGACGCAGACCACGTGCCCTCGCCGGACTTCCTCGAAGCCACAACTGGATATTTCACCGACCCGACGCTGGCGCTCGTGCAGACCGCGCACTCGTTCCGCAACCACAACTCGGTGATGCACGGCGAGGTCGGTCGTCACGAACAGTCGCTGTTCTTCGACGTCCTGCTGCCCGGCCGGAATCGATTGGGCAGCGTTTTCTGGTGCGGCTCGGCTGCTGTCATACGCACCAGTGCGCTGCGCGAGGTGGGCGGTCTTTCTACCCGCACATCAACAGAAGATTTTGAAACCTCACTGACCATGCAGGTCGCGGGATATCGCACCCAGTATCACAACGAGCACCTGATCCAAGGTCTTGCGCCCGACAACCTTGCCGCCTACATCGTCCAACGAGCACGCTGGGCGGAGGGAACCCTCGCAGCATGGCAGAACGGCCAGCGTCGCCCCTGGCACAAGAATCTCAGCTGGCGCCAGCGCCTGTCGTACACCGGCAGTCTGCTGTACCACCTCAACCCGATTCAACGCATCTTCTATTTCGGGACATTCCTCGCCGTTGGAATTTTCGGCCTGATGCCCATCGGCGATGGAGGCACCGTCTCGGTGATCCTGTGGGTGCTGTGGGTCGTCCTGTCGACCACGGCGACCATGGCGTTAGAGCGCGGAGCATCCACCCCCTTCGAGGGCGTCCGCAACCACGCCATCTCTTTTGAGCCATTCCTACGCGCCCTTCCCTGGCTGCTGAAACCCCAAACAATGGTGTTCAAGGTCACACCCAAAAACGAGGTGGATCTGGGTGGCTGGGATTCGGTGCGCCTGTTGCGTCTGCCTCTCGCCATCGCTGCCGTGACCGCGGGCGTGCTTCTGGTCCGCTGGGTTGACTATGTGATCATGGCATTCGGGGGAACACCGTTCCTTGCCCCGATTTACCCCCTGGCGTTGCTGGCAATGTCGGTGTTTGGCACCATCGAAGTGGTAGTCGTTGCCCGACTGGCATGGGCCGTGTGGAGCCGCAAACAGTACCGTCGCCTGTGGCGCTTCCCCGTCGAACTGTCGATGCGCGGCGACGGTGTTACCGGCCAGTGCATCGACATGCATCAAGAGGGTGCGGGAATAATCCTTCCTCGTGCCGCCGTCGACGGAAAAGCTACCCTGAATATCGAAATTGACTGCCGCAAAACCGACGGCACACTTGCTGTGGCCACCGGAGTGCTGACTATCAGTTCGATTCGGGACTTGTCGGAATCCGGTGACTCGGTGCGTGTTGGTGGTTCCGTTGTGTGGAACACCGACGAATGCCGCGAGGCTGTGATTGAGCATGCCTACATCGTCGAACCGTATGTGGCGCGCAACAGATACTGGGTACGCCGTGCGCCCCGTCTGCCTGTCCTCATGCCCGCCACAGTGGAAACGCAGAAAGCGACCTGTATTGACATCAGCATCAACGGTGCCGCTTTCGTGGTGGATGGCGGCCATGCTGCTGCCGCTAAGGCGCTGAAAGCGTTTAGAGGTGTTTTAGGGCTACAGCGCTTATGCAATAAGCGCTAGCAGCTATGC
>CALBMG010000249.1 GCA_937896185.1 uncultured Microbacteriaceae bacterium
CGATAGCGAGCTGCTGCGTCAGGCGCTCGCTCTTCGTGCTGCCCTGTCTGCGGTGGACGAAGAGGGCAACCGTCCCCGCGCGCTCATCGAGTACGTGAACGAAAAGGGTGAAAAGGTTGTCGCCACTAACCGCAAGGCGCGACACGACTATGCCATCGACGACACGTACGAATGCGGCATCGTGCTGATGGGCACCGAGGTCAAGGCTTTGCGCGAGGGTCGGGCTAACCTGACGGATGGTTGGGCGCACATCGAAAACGGCGAAATGTGGATGGAATCGGTGCACATACCCGAATATTTCCAGGGTAACTGGACGAACCATGCCACCCGTCGCAAGCGCAAGCTGATGCTGCACAAGTCGGAAATCATCAAAATCAGCCACCAGGTCAAGGCGGGCGGTTTCACTCTCGTTCCCTTGAAGTTGTATTTCAAGGACGGCCGCGCAAAGGTCGAACTGGCGGTTGCTAAGGGCAAGAAGGAATACGACAAGCGCCACACTATCCGCGAGCGCGAGGACAAACGCGAAGCGGATCGGGCCATGAAATCCAAGCGCATGCGCGGGGAATAATTCACCGCTGAACTGTGTCTTAGACTGTAGTCCCCACCTCGGTGGGTCTTGAAAACTCCATAGTGCGGAATGTGCCAGCCTTCCTGGGGATGATCGGTTTCGACAGTGCGTGTCAACCTGAGGGAAGCGGGCCGAGGATGCAGGGTTATCTCGTTAACGATCTCTGTAAACCAATAGGTGCCAAAGCTAAGCGCACCGACTTCGCTCTCGCCGCCTAATAAGCCGCCAGACAAGTCCGTCGGACCAGGTTCGCCTTAGGCCTGGACCCCGGCGCCATTTATAAGGCTCGCTGTGGCATCGCGTTTCAGGGTGTCGTGGGACTTTTACTGGGACTGGGCCTGTCGATCACGGTGTCTCTAACAATGATCGGGGCCGAGCAGAACAACTCATGAGACTACGCCCGTAGAAGACTTAGCTTCTCCGTATTGGACGGGGGTTCAATTCCCCCCATCTCCACCATTTGTTGGCGCATTCCGTACTGTGGTTCCTGCCCCGCCCTGCCTCTGCCGGGTCGCGAAGAGGTCTAGAGCTCGAGCACCATCTCGTGCCACGACACTCCACCATGGGTTGAGTCCGAGGGCTTGGTGTATTTCCAACCGTATTTCGCGTACATGGGCACGAGTGATTCTTTGCACATCAAGTGGATGCTCTGTTTGCCGTGCTCGCGTGTGCGTGATATGAATTCTGTGACAAGAACCGAGGACAGGCCCTGGCCCTGGTGTTGTGGGTCGACTACCACGGACATGATCACGACATTGGGGGCGGCAGGGTCGTGCCCGACTAATTCCTTGAACTCTTCATCGGACATTTCGACGTCAAATGCGCAGCCGCTGTTGATGAAACCGACAATTTCACCATCCAGCTCCATTATGAGAAAGCCCTCGGGGTATCCCAGGATTCGTGTGCGAATTTTGTCGAGCGTGGCTGCTTCGTCGGTAGGGTACGCGGCGCTTTCGATTGCATAGCAGCGGGTTGCGTCGTCGAGGGACGCAGCGCGGAATGTGATTAGGTCACCGGGTGAAAGTGTCGACATTGCCCCATTGTAGGTTCGTGACTGCTGGGAGTCGGAAATTATGACCCTAATTTGGCCCTAACCGCCCGTCGCAGGGCAAATTCACAGGTACAGCGCCTACGCTCGGCATATGAGCCTCATTGCGCATACACAGACAGGCTCGAGTTACACCGAGCTCCTCGCTCGGGTTAAGTCCGCAGGGCTGCTGAACAAGCGCCCCAGCTTTTATGTGATTCGTCTAGCTGTCATCACAGCCATTGCCACTGGTCTGTGGGTGGGGGCAGGTTTTTGGGGTCTGTCCGACGTTGCGCCGCAGTGGGTTGAAATACTCGTCGCCTTTGTCATCGCCGGACTGTTGGGGGTCCTGTCGGCGCAGTACGGTTTCATTGCCCACGAGGCCGCACACCGGATGATCTTCCGCAACAACAAGTGGAACGACCGATTGGGGCTCGTGCTCGCCAACCTCTTTGCGGGCCTGTCGTATGGTTTCTGGATGCGTAAGCACAATAAGCACCACCAAAAGCCCAACCAGATTGACGCCGACCCCGATATTGCGATTCGTATTTTGTCGTTCACGGTTGAATCCCGTGACAGCAAGCGGGGTATTGAACGCTGGCTGTCCAACCGTCAGGGGTATCTGTTCCCGTTCCTGTTGTTCCTCACCGGCTTTGATCTGCTGCTGGATTCATTCCAGGCGCTGGGCCGCAAGGACAAGTCGGCTCGGCAGCGGGCTCTCGAATTCGGGCTGATGCTGGTGCGTCAGACAGGGCCATACGTAGCCATGGGTTTGATGTTTGGCTGGTTGTGGGCGATCGCTTTGTGGGTGTTCATGATGCTGATTTTTGGATTCTTTATGGGTGCCGCGTTTGCCCCCAACCACAAGGGCATGCCGTTGGTGCCGAAGGACATGAAGCTGGACTTCTTTGAACGTCAGGTGTTGACGAGCCGCAATATTCGCGGCAGCTGGTTGAAAGACAACCTGATGGGTGGCCTGAACTATCAGGTCGAGCACCACCTTTTTCCCTCGATGGCCCGTCCCTATCTGAAGCGGGCGCACGACATCGTCGAACAGTATTGCGCTGAGATGAACATCACCCTGGTCGAAATGAACTTGCTGGCCAGCTACAAGGTGATTATCACCTATTTGAACAAGGTGGGTCTTAGCGGGAATGTTGACCCGTTTGTGTGCCCGATGGTCGCACAACTGCGCCCCCGGTTCTAATCGGGGTAGCCCGCGATTGGGTCTGCGCAAGCGTTGCAATTTCCCACATTTGGCGCTCAAATACGGCGGTGTGCCGCGCTAATCTTGTGCTCATGAGTGCTTCCATTGTTCGCCGCCCGACCCTGCTGGCTGACGGTCGTGAGCTGATTTATTTCGACGATGCAGACACTACGTTGGGCCCCGAACGCGCAGTGGATGCCCGAATTCTTGATGCTCGTCCCGCGACAGCGACGATGCGTTTGGACGTGCTCACCGGCGAATGGGTCTCTATCGCCGCAGCACGTCAGAACCGTGCATTCCTGCCGTCCGTCGAGAACGACCCATTGGCTCCGCAGACTGCCACCAATCCCTCGGAAATCCCGTCGCTGTACGACGTCGCCGTGTTCGAAAACCGTTCGCCCTCGTTCGGGCCGTTACATGTTCACGAGAATGCTCCGTTGGGCCTCGACGACCTGGCAGAGCTGGGCATCGGCCGCACCCGCACCTCTGTGGGTCGCTGTGAGGTCGTGTGCTTTAGCCCCGAACACGAGGGCGCACTGGGCGCTATGTCGACCAGCCGGGTCCGCACCGTGATCGAGGCATGGGCAGATCGCACCGCGGCACTCTCGGCGATGCCGGGAATTCAGCAGGTGTTTCCGTTTGAGAATCGTGGTCAAGAAATCGGTGTGACGCTCAACCACCCTCACGGTCAGATTTATGCGTACTCATATCTACCGCCACGCGTAACTAAGATGTTGTCAGTTGCTCGTGAGCATAAAGAGAAGACAGGTCGCGTGCTCTTTGATGATGTCCTTGCGCGCGAACTTCGTGATGGAGTTCGCATCATTGCCCGCAACGAACATTGGGTTGCCTACACTCCATATGCATCTCGCTATCCATTTGAGATTCATGTTGTTCCACTGCAGCCGGTTGCAGATCTCACCGAGCTCTCCCCTGCAG
>CALBMG010000250.1 GCA_937896185.1 uncultured Microbacteriaceae bacterium
CTTGGATATTGACGCCTGTGACCGTGCAGTAGTTCCCGCATGCCCAGCATCGATTCCCGGTGGCTTGAGCGCCTATGAAATGCGGCAATTTGCCCGGCTCTTTGCCGCCCATACCCAGGTGAAAAGTATTGACCTCGCGGAAGTCGATGCACTAATGGACTCCGCAGACGGACGAACAGTTCGGCTTACGGCGTTGCTGATTCTCGAAGCCCTTGCAGGCTTGACGACTCGTTAGCGGAACGCTTCGATTCCGGTAAGTGCGCGACCCACGACCAGAGCGTGAACCTCGTCTGTGCCTTCGTATGTGCGAACGGACTCGAGGTTCATCATGTGACGCATCATGGGGAATTCGGCGGTCACACCATCACCACCCATGATGGAACGCATGCTCGAAACAATGTTGATGGCCTCGCGCACGTTGTTGAGTTTGCCCACGGAAATCTGTTCGTGCTTCAACGTTCCTGCATCCTTCAGGTGACCGATGTGCAACGACAGAAGCATGCCCTTCTCGTATTCGAGGAAGGCATCCGACAGTTTGGCTTGAGTGATCTGCATTCCACCGATGGGCTTGCCGAAAACTTCGCGTGTCTGCGAGCGCTCGATGGCAACATCCATGACGGCACGTGCTGCGCCCATGACGCCCCAAATGATGCCGTAACGCGCCTCGGTGAGGCACTTAAACGGTGCTCCGAGCCCCTGTGCTCCGGGCAGAATGTTGTCTTTGGGGATGCGCACGTTTGTCAGTTCGATTGCGCACTGGATCGAGGCACGCATTGACAGCTTTCCGCTAATCGGATTGGCCACGTAACCGGGTGTGGCGGTGGGCACGATGAAACCACGGACGCCGTCGTCGGTCATCGCCCAGATGATGGCGACATCAGCAATGTTGGCGATACCGATCCAACGCTTGGCGCCGTTGATGACCCATTCATCGCCATCGAGCACGGCAGTAGTCCGCATGTTGGCGGGGTCCGAACCACCGTGGGGTTCGGTGAGCCCGAAACAACCAGCCTTCTCTCCGCGAGCCATGGGGGGAAGCCATTCCTGCTTCTGCTCTTCGGATCCAAACTTTGCAATCGAGGACATTGCCAGTGAACCGAGAACACTGACGTGGGTGCGCCACGATGTGTCAACGGCTTCGAGCTCGTAGCAGACCAAACCATAGGACACCGCGTTTGCACCGGAACATCCGTAACCGTTGATGTGCATTCCGAGCATGCCCAGCGCGCCAAGTTCCGGAATCAATTCCTCACGGAGTCGCTGAATTTCAAAGTCTTCATCAATCTGCGGAGCGATGCGGTCCACAGAGAACGCACGTGCCTTGTCGCGCCACTCGATTTCTTCTGCGGTGAGCAGTGCGTCGAGTCCCATAATTTCTTCGGTACGAGAGGTATTGACCATGTGTCGCTCCTGTGATGTTCACGCATCTTTGCGGTGGTTCTATTCTGTCAGATTCCACATGTTAAATTCATCAACTTCAGAGTTTTTAGGAGAAAATCCTCAAAACATGGCGGCAAATTGCGCGCCGAGCAACGTCCACCATAGTCTGTAAATATGGCACGGCAATTTCACTTAATTCGTTCGACTTTTCTGCCCCGCGCAACAAAAAAAGATGCATCAATGTTCGACGATTCAGTCACGGTAATGCGAGTACTGCCCAGTGACCTCGATTTCTATATGCACGTCAATAACGGCTCCTATTTGCAGATGATGGATGTTGCCCGCACCAACTGGACCGCAGAGTTGGGCGGAATGTCCAAACTGCGAGCCAATGGCTGGTACCCCGTTGTTGCAGCAAACACTGTGCGATATCGGAAATCGTTGCTTCCCTGGCAGAAATTCGAAATCCACACCCGCCTGCTCGGCTGGGATGGGCGCATGAACTACATCGAACAAGACGTTGTGCGCGACGGAGTGTTGTACGCCCAAGCATTTATTGCAGGACGCTTTCTCGGCAAAGGTGGCGAAAGAATCGCACCGTCTGATGTGGTGAAGCTGCTGACTGGCGAAGACTTGCAATCCCCTGCTCTTCCCGAGAAGGTGCTGGTGTGGGCGCGAACCCTGGGTGTGGCGGATCGGAATGCCCTCTAGGAGCACCGGTCGCTAGGCTCACGCAGAGTCAGCCGTGGATCGAAACCAATTCTCGCCCCATGATGTGATGGATGCCACAACGGGTTCCAGAGCGAGACCCTTCTGAGTCAATGTGTAGCTCACGGCAGGAGGACGCGAGTCGACCACTGTACGACAGACGATATTTTCGTCCTCTAATTCGCGCAAACGTTCGGTCAGCAAACGATCGCTGAGTCCAGGGATTGCCTCTCGAATTGTGCATGCTCGGTCAGCACCATTGAGCATTGTCGCGATGATTGCGCCGGTCCATCTTTTCCCCACAAGTTCAATGGCTGCGTGAAAGTTCCCGCAGACCTGAGGGCTGAGGGTTTCAATTTGAGTTGATGGGCTTACCATTTGTAACCAACTTGACTTTCGTAAGTGAGGTGCGATACCGTGATTACAGCAACTTACCACAGGTAAGTGCCACCTGTATAGGCTTCGGCCTCTGACACGAAAGTAACATCATGGAACTTCTTGACCTCGGTCTGCTCATCATCCGCCTCATCATTGGCCTGACCATGGCCGCACACGGTGCACAGAAACTGTTCGGCTGGTTCGGCGGATACGGACTCGCCGGCGTTGGTGGCTGGCTCGAATCCATGGGAATCAAGAATGGCAAGTTCTGGGCATTCGTTGCAGGTTTCGCCGAATTCGCTGGCGGTATCGCCTTCGCCGCCGGCTTCCTCACTGCTCTCGCTGCTGCCGGACTCGTCGCGACAATGTTGGTCGCAATCGCAACCGCTCACAAGGGCAAGGGCTACTGGAACACCAATGGCGGTTCCGAGCTCAACTGGATCATTGCACTTGTGGCCGTTGGTGTCGCACTCACCGGCGCTGGTACATACTCCATCGACGCATTCTTGTCGCTGTAAATCAGCCGACGGACCGCCCAGTTTCCTCAGGGGAACTGGGCGGTTCTGTTATTCCGGGATGTAGCGGATCCGGCGCGCCAGGAATTTCGACGGCGGCTTCCTTTTCCGCTTCCTGGATGACTGACACCTCGTGAGCATCGGGCTGGAACAGTTCGTTCATGACTGCAAATGCCCCCGCAGCGTTACCGCCAGGACGTTTTCCTGTGCGACGAGCGCGTTCCATATCGCGGTTCCACAGCCACATCACAGCGGCAACAACCACAATCAAAATGAACCATTCCATCAGCGAACCCCCTGGGTCGTATCCATGCTGTAAGTCGCACGGTGTGCCCACTGCGAACCCAGCAGATAGTTTTGTTCGCTCTCCCCCATGACCAATTCCCATGCGGCAGCGGCGTCCTCGCCCCATAAGGCAGTTCTTCGTCGACGGCATTCTGAGGGATCGCAGTCGACAAATATGGTGGCGTCGTACTGTTCGAACATGTCAGCAGCAAAAGCGAATGTGCCTTCGATGATGATGGGCCCATCCGACGCAACATCGACCCATTCGATCAGCGAGGCATCATCGGGCCGATACATGGGATATCGAATCGAATCGCCCCATGCGGCGGGCTCGAGGACGAATTCTCGAAGCGCCGCGAAATCGAAGGGGAAAACCTCGTCCTCGTCACGCCGATGTGACGGCAACAGGAAGTCGTTAACAGGAATTACAGCTCCACCGACCGCAAACGACAACTGCCGTGCAATGACGTCACCGCCGGCACCCGTCCGACCGTCGATTCCGATAATCAGACGCTCGCCCCGTGGTTCGCGCGACACGATTGACCGTGCAATGACAGAGAATCCGAGTTGGCTCACAGCTTAATTATGTGCCGGATGGCGCAACAGCATCCGCAGCATCGCCAGTTGAATCATCGCGAGAAATGGCGTTCTCGGCAGCAACGGCAGCACGCTGGGCCTCGACAGCCAACACGGCAGCCACAGCTGCACGACCGCTGGGAATGAGAACTGCGAGGGTGATGGCACCAATCATCAGCACACCCGAGGCGACCAGCAACACCTCGACGCTGACCACGTCGGCCAAGGGCCCTAGGACCGCCATGCCCACAGGCATTGCAACAGACATGACGATACCCACGAAGCCAAAAACGCGGCCCTGACGTTCAGGATCGACGGTCTCTTGCAACATTGTCATCGCCGACGTAAAGAAAGCGGGGACAGCCAAACCTATGAGAAAAAAGAATCCATAGAAAATCCAGAGATTCGGGGAAAATCCCATGCCAATCGACAGCACACCGAACAGAACCGAAGCACCCACAATCAACTTCACACGGCTGACACGTGCAGCAACGGTCGCCAGAAGTGCGCCGCCTGCGGCCATACCAACGCTGAACAAGATTTCACCCGTTGTCAGCATCCATACCTCCCCGCCAAAAGTCCGGGCAATCATCAGCGGCGTCAGATTAGAGGGGGCAACCGCGATCAGGAACACAACGGCGAAAATAACCATGACCCATCGAACAACAGGATTCGACACAATGTATCGAACTCCGTCCGTCAAATCGTCAAAGTATGCGGGCTTCTCTGCGCCGGACTTGGCGCGTTCCAAGGTGGGTACAGCAACGAGGAAAAGCAGCGAGATACCAATAACCGCAGTGACCACATCGATGAAGAACACCGCAACGATAGACATCGACGCATAGACCCCAGCGGCCGCAATGGGGGCAAGAAGGCCCATCGCCGACTGGATTGTTCCGTTGATTCCGTTAATGCGCATCAATTGGTCAGCAGGAACAATCTGAGGAATCAGCGCCGAAACCGCCGGCATCTGAACCCCGGCACCCACCGAACGAACAGCCATCACAAGGAAAATTAGCCAGAGGTCGTCGACACCCGACATCATGAGCAGCGCAAGGCCCAGAGTCGACAGCGCGATGACGGAATCAGACACCAGGATCATCACACGACGGTTCACGCGATCGGCCCACACACCAGCAAAAATCGACACGATAGCTTGCGGAAAGAAGCCACAAACAGTCGCCAAGGCGAGGACAAGCCCCGACTTGGTCGTCAGCGTGAGATGCCACATGATGGCGTACTGCACGAGGAACGATCCGAACATCGAAATCGTCTGGCTCGACATGAAGATAACGACATTGCGAACCCAGCGCTCGGAAGGCTGAGACTGCACAGATTCGGTGGATTCGGAATTCATAATCTGCACCCCCGCGAGTGATAAAAGTTGTGGACCCGAGGGGATTCGAACCCCTGACCCCCTGCATGCCATGCAGGTGCGCTACCAACTGCGCCACGGGCCCAACGCTGCCGAAGCAACTTGTTTAGATTACTAGGTTTTCAACGAGTAACCAAAACGAGACGGGAATTACTCCCCCGAGCCGTCAGCAACGGCCTGCGAGTCCGGCGCAGTGAACGGAATCGTGGGGCAATCACGCCACAGTCGCTCGAGGCCGTAGTACACGCGTTCTTCCTCGTGGAAAATGTGGGCGACGACGTCGCCGAAATCCAACAAAATCCAACGGCCCTCTGCTCGCCCCTCTCGGCGCAGGAGCTTTGTGCCCGCCTTGTGCATTTCGTCTTCGATTTCGCTGGCAATTGCCTGAACATTCCGTTCGTTGCGTCCCGTGATGATCACGAATGCATCGACGATGGGCATGGGGTTGGAAACGTCCAATGCCACGATGTCGAAACCCTGCTTTGCGTCAGCAGCGTTCACGATGGTTTGGACTTGCGCCTGAGTTTCGGCGGATGTGGTCACGGTATCCCTTTCTAGAGGATGTCGGTAAAGAGCGCGAGAGCGCCAACTGTGATGACGATGAGGCCGAGGAAGGCCGCTACGCCGGCGTAAACGGCCGAGTTCGTCGTGGGAACTGTTTTCTTGTCGTCTTCCTCGGCAGGGCGACCAATCAGCACCAGAGCCTCCTGGGCGCGGCGCGGCGCCATCTGCACTTCTGGTGTCGATTCGATTGTCGGTTGTGCTTCATCAACGAACAGCGGAGCTGTGTCAAAAGTTTGGTTGATCGTCATGATGGGGCCGGTCAACAAAATTTCACCCGTAGCGTTCAGAGGAACGCTGAGATCCTGAGTGGGAATCTCGGGAAGAGTCAGGGTGTTAGCCGACACACCAGCATTGGAATAACCAATCCCCTGAGACGGAGCGATGTCATCATCGTTTTCCTCGTACACCTGCTCGCGCCAACCACCCTCGATGGGCAGATCGATGGGTGCAGTCAAGTTTGCGATGTTTGGAATCGATGCCGGCGAAAGCCCCTCGGGGTTGGGGTCAGGAACCTCCACCTCGGGAAGGTCATGTTCGACGGGAACAAGCTCATACTCGTGGTCGTCGATAGGGTGCTGCGGAATTACACGGAATTCGTATTCGTCCTGCTCCACATGCGCGATGGGCGCAGTATCGAGTTGAACAGCAGGAATCTCGGCTGGCTCGTAATCGGCTTCGTGGTCGACGCCCGAAACGTCTTCGTCGTCCTCGGCTTCGGCTGCAGCTTCGAGGGCTTCAGCAGCAACTTCCTCTACGTCCTTGGTTTCGGAATCAGACTCTTCGGGTTTGTCTGTTTCAGGATTGTCAGCAACTTCAGCATCGATTTCTGCATCGATTTCGCTGTCGTGGTCCGTGCCGGGTTCTGCGAGGATTTCCGGTTCGAGTTCGACGTCGAGTTCGACGTCGAACTCAACAACGGGCACATGCTCAGCAGGCGTTACGTCGACAGGAAGTCCGAGACTCCACGTGACAGGAGCGTTGACGGCATCCTGGTCAGCTTCACCCAGCCAACGGTCGATATCGTCCTCGTCGAGTTCTTCTTCGATAACAGGATCTGTTTCAATGACAGCATCAAGTGCGATGTCAGGCTCGTCCTCATCGTCGCTGTCGCCCTCTGCATCAACGATTTCGTCCGAGGATTCTGCATCGATGTCAACTTCGCCACCGTCGATTACGTCAGTGGCTTCGGCCCCGATTTTATCAACAGGCTCGACATCCGAGGCCTGTTGGTCATCCTCGAGCACCTCGTCGTCACTCGAAATCTCAATCGGCTCGGGTCGGGTAACCGGTGGTACGACATGGGTTACTGGGGTATCCGCAGCTGAGTCGTCAACTGGGTCCTCGGCTGAAGTTTCGCCCGACTCCAGTTGCTCGTCGTGAGTTCCGTCAGCAACGATCTCGGGGGCTTCATCCTCGAGGCTCGCAACACTGGAATCGGAAGAATTAACAGGCAGGTCAGGGGTGGATTCTGCCGCCACATCAGGCTCTGCATGGTCATGAGCAACTGGCGTTGATTCCTGAATCGCGTCGGCCATGAAGGACGGAACAGCGTGATCAAACACCGGAGGTTCCACAGTGGGCTTCGGAAGCGTCGGCAGAACACCGGATTCCATGAGCAGTCGACGCTCGCGTCGAGGCATGAATGTCGGAGTCGGTGCGATGACAGGTGCATCAGGTTGCTCCGCTTGTGACTCAACAACTGAATCGGAAGAATCGGTAATCGTGTTTGTCGAGTCGTCGTCCGATGTGGGAGCAGAGGGCTCAGCCTGTGTGATGACAGGCAAGGAACCCGTGTTTGACAGTCCCCCAAACCAGCCGCGCTGGGCAGCACGTTCCGCCTCGCGGCGTGCACGGCGCGAAGGCAGCTGGGGAATGGACTCGTCAGTCATAACCCTCAACGATACAACGAGTGCTTGGCAATGTACTGCACAACCCCATCTGGCACCAGGTACCAGACGGGTGAGCCGTGTGCCACACGGGTCCTGCAGTCGGTAGATGAAATCGAGAGGGCGGGCACTTCAAGGCGCGAAATGTGTTCGGCGGGAAGACCCGAAACACTGAGGTGGTGACCCGGACGCGTCACAGCAACAAAATGGGCGAGAGACCACAACTGATCGTGGTCTTTCCACTCAATGATTTGCGCAATAGCATCGGCACCGGAAATAAAGAACAGGTCAGCATCGGGATGAGCTGCCTGGACGTCTCGCAACGTATCGACTGTGTAGGTCGGACCATTACGGTCAATGTCAACACGAGAGACGGTGAAACGAGGGTTTGATGCTGTCGCGATGACCGTCATCAGGTAACGGTGTTCACTGGGTGAAACGTCACGCTTGTGATACGGGACACCTGTGGGGACAAAGATAACTTCGTCAAGAGCGAAGCTCTGTGCCACCTCACTGGCCGCAACAAGGTGACCGTGATGAATGGGGTCGAAAGTGCCACCCATGACACCAATACGGCGTCGTGTGGCTCGTTCGGTCACGAGTGCCTAGTGGTGGTCGTGACCAGCCGAGGAGTTACGAGGGTTACGCTTGGACACCTCACGGTTGGCCAGTGCAGCGACAGCCAGCAACGCAAAACCTGCGGCAAAGGTGGCAGCCCATGCCCATGCAGGCATGACGAGCGGTGCGAGTTCCTCGGACGCGAGGATCTGTGCGATAACCATGACGACTCCTAAAATCTGTGGTGCACGGTGTGTGGTTCTAGCCTACTGCCGCCACTGCCCATTTCCACGCACAACCCATTTGGTGCTCGTAAGTTCTGGCAAACCCATTGGACCGCGTGCGTGCAGCTTTTGCGTAGAAATTCCGACCTCTGCACCGAAACCGAATTCTCCACCGTCGGTGAAACGGGTCGAAGCGTTGACCATCACGACAGCGGAATCTACTTCCGAAAGGAACTTTTCCGCATTCGCCATGTTGTTCGTGATGATCGACTCGGTGTGTCGTGTTGAGTGAGCACGAATGTGGTCGATTGCGGCGTCCAAATCGGCGACAACGCGCACGGCCACATCCATTGACAGGTACTCTTTGCCCCAGTCTTCTGCAGTGGCGGGAACGATGTGCTCGAACTTTTCGGAAGCAGTTTCGTCCGCGTGAATCACAACACCACTGTCGTGCAAACGTTCCAAAATAGTGGGCAAGACTCGCTCGGCTGCTTCGGCATGAACCAACACGGTTTCGACAGCGTTGCAGACCCCCACGCGTTGGGTTTTTGCGTTGTGGATGATGTCGGACGCCATCTGAACGTCAGCGCTGTCGTCCACAAAAATATGCACCACACCGGCGCCCGTTTCGATGACGGGGACACTGGAGTCACTCACCACAGCGTTGATCAGCTGCGCACTGCCCCGGGGCACCAACACATCGATGTACCCACGTGCATTCATCAAACGCTGAGCGCCCTCACGGCCGTAGGCGTCAATCGAGCTGACCGCAGCACGGGGCAACCCCACCGACTCCAGAGCGTCACCAATAACATTGATGATTACACGGTTCGAATTCTCGGCGTCACTGCCCCCGCGCAGGACCGCAGCGTTGCCCGATTTCAGGCAAATCGCGGCAAGATCCACCGTGACGTTCGGACGTGCCTCATAGATGGCTCCCACGACACCAAACGGGACTCGAATCTGTGTCAGTTGCAGACCGTTGGGCAATGTGCTGCCGCGCAATACTTCACCAATGGGATCTGGCAACACGGAAATGTCACGCACGGCTGAGGCCAGGGCCTCGACTCGTTCGGGGGTCAGAGTGAGGCGATCCTGCAACCCCGCGGGCATCTGGGCAGCCACTCCCCTGTCGACGTCACGACGATTTGCCGAGACGATTTCGGTGGTATGGGCCACCAGTGCGGTAGCGATTGCATCCAATGCAGCGTTTTTCTGCACCGTAGTTGCGCGAGCCAGAGCATACGAGGCCAGCTTCGCTTCCTCAAGAATTGTCGTAAACCCGTCGAATTGCTGCTCTGTCATGCCGTAATTCTAAGCGGAAATTAGCGCTCGGCGGGCTCGAACCACGTACCCACTTCGGCGCCATCCAGTGCCTCAGCGATGAGTGGCGTCGCCGTGAGGATAACGGGAATGCCCTCTGCAGTGGCATATTTTGCTGCCGCAATCTTTGTCGAGGCGCCACCCGTACCCACGCCGGCAGCTCCAATATCGCCAATCTCGACACCCGAAAGATCGTCGCCGGCAGTAACAAATTCGATGCGCTGCGCGCCCTCGTGATGCGGAGGCTTTGTGTAGAGCGCATCGACATCGGACAGCAAGACCAACAAGTCAGCCCCAACCAGTTCAGCCACCAGGGCAGCCAGTCGGTCGTTGTCACCAAAGCGAATTTCCGCGGTAGCAACCGTGTCGTTTTCGTTAATGATGGGGAACATGCGCATACCCAAGAGGCGGTCCAAGGCCAACTGTGCGTTCTGACGATTCGACGGATGGTCGAGGTCACCCGCAGTCAGCAACACCTGAGCTGCAACGATGTCGTGACGGTTAAGCGATTCCTGGTATCGGTTCATCAGCATGTTCTGACCCACTGCCGCAGCAGCCTGCTGACCGGGCAGGTCATCGGGACGACCCGTCAGACCCAGGATGGGCAAAGCAGTGGCGATGGCGCCACTGGTAACAAGCACTACTTCCGTACCGCGAGCAAAGGCGTGAGCCAGCGCATCAACAATCAGATGAATGTTTCCTGCGTTCTCACCACTGATGGACGACGAACCGACTTTGACGACGATGCGTTGTGCGTTGAGTACTGCCTCGCGCACGGTTTAGTCCTCGTCGTCCCACGAGTACGCCTCACGCTCTGCAATGCGCTCTGCTTCGAGCTCGCGACGGGCCTCGGCCTTTGCGTCCATTCGTTCGTGGTAATTCTGCTTGCGCTGAGAGCGTGTCAAACGGTCGTTCTCGTCGAGGCGACTGTCCGTACCACGCGGCGAAGTCATGAGCTCTGCCGCACTGGTCAGCGTGGGCTCCCAGCCAAACTCGAAGCGGTCGTTGTAGCCAATGAAAATGGTCGCACCGGGAACTGCGCCGGCCTTGTACAGGGCACCATCGATATCGATCTTTGAGAGACGATCTGACAGGTATCCGACGGCTTCTTCGTTGTTGAAGTCAGTCTGTTCGACCCAACGTTCGGGTTTGATGCCACGAACACGATAAATGGTTTCATCGCCACGCTGTTCGATTTGAACCTTCAGTTCCGACTCGTCGACAGCCTTGGGCTTGATCACGATTCGTGGGCGAGCGGCCAGTTCAGCAGCCCGAGCACGACGCTCGCGATCGACAATTTCACCGAGATGCAGGGTCAATTCACGCAGACCAACACGGCTTGCGGTTGACACCACAAAAACGGGCATTCCTTTTGCCTCAAAGTCGGCACGGACAAACTCGGCGAGTTCGGCGGCCTCGGGGACATCGGCCTTGTTGAGAACCACGACCTGGGGGCGCTCCAGCAAGGGAACGGAGCCCTCCGGCACCGGGTACGCGGCAAGTTCCGCCGAAATCACGTCGAAGTCCGACATAGGATCGCGGCCAGACTCCAGCGTCGCACAGTCAATGACATGAACCAACACGGTGCAACGTTCCACATGACGAAGGAAGTCGAGGCCCAGACCCTTCCCCTCCGAGGCGCCCTCGATCAGACCGGGAACATCGGCGATGGTGAAACGGTACTGCGAGGACTCCACAACTCCGAGATTCGGGTGAAGTGTCGTAAAGGGGTAATCCGCAATCTTGGGCTTCGCTGCAGAAACAGCAGCGACGAGGCTGGATTTACCGGCCGAGGGGAAACCCACGAGGGCGACATCGGCAACTGTCTTCAGCTCGAGCTGAACGTCACCTTCCCAGCCGGTGGTACCCAGAAGCGCGAAGCCTGGGGCCTTACGTTTCAGAGACGCCAACGCGGCATTACCCAAACCACCCTGACCACCCGGGGCAATCACATATTCCATGCCGGGTTCGTCGAGGTCGACAATGAGTTTGCCCGTATCGGACTTCACAACGGTTCCGACCGGAACGGGAAGGGTGAGACTGTCGCCCTTGTACCCGAAACGGTTGTCACCCATACCGGGTCCACCATTAGTTCCGGAACGGTGAGGACGGAAGTGGTAATCCAACAGGGTGGTTACCTGAGGATCAGCAACAAGAGTGATGTCACCACCGTTTCCGCCGTTTCCGCCATCGGGGCCTGCAAGAGGCTTGAATTTTTCCCTGCGAACCGACACACAGCCATTTCCGCCATGACCGGCGCGGAGGTGAACGGTCACGGTATCAACAAAGGTAACCATGGTCACCTCCTTTCTCTGTAAATACATCAAGGCGGGCCGAAGCCCGCCTTGATGCTGAAACTATTTACGCAGCTTCGACGATGTTGACGACCTTGCCGTCATAAATCTTGCCGACTTCCGGCTCCTCGACGATGCCGAGGATGTCGCTCTCCTTCATGATCAGGAGTTCCTCGCCGTCGATCTTGACCTCGGTGCCCGACCACTTGCCGAACAG
>CALBMG010000251.1 GCA_937896185.1 uncultured Microbacteriaceae bacterium
GGCAAGTCCACTCGAATCACCAGTGTCGAGTTCAGTCCACGCGCCACGGATCACGCCAGCGAAAACTTGGCCGACTGGTTGGGGGCAACAGCGGCGACCGAGAAAGTGGACAAGTGGTTGCGCGGTTTCCTCGCCACTCAGACCGCGGGCGACCGTGAACGTCTGCGCCAGGCGACCATCATCCTCGACCCGCCCCGTGCTGGCGCTGGTCGTGACGTCATGGATATGGTGACGGGCGCTCAGCCCGCTCAGGTGATTTATGTCGCCTGTGACCCTGTGGCACTGTCGCGCGATATCGCATATGCGGCCGAGGCGGGTTACCGTCCCGTGTTCCTTCGCGCGCTGGATATGTTCCCCCACACGCACCACGTCGAAACCGTCGTCACCCTCGTACGCGACTGACATTTGTTGGTTTCAACAGTCATCTGACCAGACTGTTGTTGATGTGAAATAACCGCCAGATGTGGTTGTGCTTAGTAGTGTGAGCGTGTGACCACGAATGAAATCCCCGACCTGACCACAACCGCAGGCCGAATTGCTGACTTTACGAACCGTCTGAAGAAGTTGGAGGGCGCCCAAGAGGCGGCCGCCGACAAGCAGAAGGCCAAGGGCAAGAACTCGGCGATGGCGCGCATCAAGCAGCTCATCGACCCGGGAACGCACTTCACGGAAATCGACAAGTTTGTGCGTCAGCGCGGCGACTCGTTCGGCGCATCGGGCAATCGTCCCGAGCGCGATGCCGTCATCATCGGTGTGGGCACCATTCATGGCCGCCAGGTGGCTATCTATTCTCAGGACTTCACGGTGTTTGGTGGTTCGTTGGGCGAGGTTGCCGGCGACAAGATCATCAAGGTCATGGAATACGCACTGCGTGCCGGTGTGCCCATCATCGGAATTTTGGATTCCGGTGGAGCTCGTATTCAGGAGGGCGTCATGGCTCTCGGTAAGTACGGCGAAATTTTCCGCCTCAACACCGCCGCGAGTGGTGTGATCCCGCAGATTTCGATTATTTGTGGTCCTGCAGCCGGTGGCGCCGTGTACTCGCCCGCTCTGACCGACTTCGTCATCATGGTTGACAAGACCAGCCAGATGTTTGTGACCGGCCCTGACGTCATCAAGACGGTCACCGGCGAAGACGTCGGAATGGAAGAGCTGGGTGGCGCCTTGGCACACAACAGCGTCAGTGGTGTGTCGCACTACCTTGCCAGCGATGAACCCGACGCGTTTGACTACGCTCGGTCGATCATCTCGTACCTGCCTCAGAACAACCTTGCGGAACTGCCCGAGTACGCCACCACGGCGAGCGACGAGCCCACCGACGAGGACAAGAAGCTTGACTCGATCATCCCCGACAGCCCCAACCAGCCCTATGACATGCTCGATGTCATCGCGCACACTGTCGACGCCGACTCATTCCTCGAGGTTCAGCCGCTGTATGCGCCAAACATCATCGTCGGTTTCGCACGTGTCGAGGGCAAGCCCGTCGGTGTGATTGCGAACCAGCCGAACCAGATGGCGGGCACCCTGAACATCGCCGCGGGTGAAAAGGCCGCACGTTTTGTGCGATTCTGTGACGCCTTTGGTTTGCCGATTCTGACCCTCGTCGACGTGCCCGGTTACCTGCCCGGCACGGACCAGGAATGGTCGGGTGTTATCCGCCGTGGCGCCAAGCTCCTGTATGCCTACGCCGAAGCAACTGTGCCCTTGGTCACCGTCATCACGCGCAAGGCCTATGGTGGCGCTTACATCGTGATGGGGTCGAAGCAGTTGGGTGCCGACATCAACATGGCATGGCCGACCGCCGAGATCGCGGTCATGGGTGGCCAGGGCGCTGTCAACATTTTGTACCGCAACGAGCTCAAGGAAGCCGAAGCGAACGGCGAGGACGTCAACGAGGTTCGCGCCCGACTGGCAAACGAGTACACGTTCAAGGTTGCCAGCCCGTTCCTCGCAGCCGAACGCGGTGAAATTGACAACGTCATTTACCCGTTCATGACACGTGTTGCGGTGATTCGTTCGCTGCGTGCGTTGAAGGACAAGCGCGCCTCGTTGCCGGCCAAGAAGCACGGAAACATCCCGCTGTGACCGAGATCGACCCTGGAAGCATCCGAGTCGAGTCGGGTACGCCGTCCGACGAGGAAGCCGCAGCGGCAATCGCGGTTGTGGCTGCGATGCTCGTCGAGGGTGGCGCCGTGGATGACCCCGAGACCGCCGACCGTTGGAGTCGTTCGGTTCGCCGGGGACGTGCACAGGTCAGCCGTGGTGACACCACGTGGACTGGTTTCGCTGGATAAATGTCGGTGAATTTCATGCCGAACATTGTCTGGCGTGATTCCACTGGGTCGACGAATGTCGACGCCC
>CALBMG010000252.1 GCA_937896185.1 uncultured Microbacteriaceae bacterium
GCCATTTCAATTAAAATAAAATGTGCCAGGTCAAGGGCCAGAGGCATATAATTATCTGTTTCGTTTGTTGCATAACCAAACATCATTCCCTGGTCACCGGCACCCTGAGCGGCCCCCACGCCATCATCGGCCTCCTGGGCCGCGGCGTTCATACCCCACTCGGCTCCGTCGCCGTGGGCACCACCGCCAGCATCGGATACGTTCCCGGAGGTGACGTGACAGTGAATCTGGAACACTTCGCCGTGTACACCCTGGTGACATCAACGCTGACCTGGGACACGGTCCGCGCCCTCACGACCACCATCGGAATCATCGTGGCAGGGCCCATGATCCTGGCAGCCCTGTCACGCGCCAAGGTAGCCGTCCGGCGTTAGACCGAGAAGTATTTTGCCTCGGGGTGGTGGAACACGATGGCGTCCGTGGACTGTTCGGGGTGCAATTGCAGTTCCTCGGACAACACGACACCGACACGTTCGGGACGCAACAGTTCGACCACCTTGCGGCGGTCCTCCATCTCAGGGCACGCGGGGTAGCCCAGGCTGAAACGGGCGCCACGATAATCCAGCTTGAACATTCCGGCGAGGTCGGCGGGTTCCTCGGAACTGAAGCCCAACTCGGCACGGACACGCGAATGCCAATACTCGGCGAGCGCCTCGGTCAACTGCATAGCCAAACCGTTGAGCTCCATGTAGTCGCGGTACTGGTTGTTCGCAAACATTTGTGCCGTGAAATTGTCAACCGTCGCACCGACCGTAACCAACTGGAACGCCACCACATCAACCTGACCGGAATCCTGCGAACGCACAAAATCTGAGAGGCACAGGTGGCGGTCGCGGCGCTGACGGGGGAACGAGAAACGCAGGCGCTCGGTGCCGATTGGCCCGGCACTGCCGCCATCGGGTGCCAGGATTCCGGCGCAACCCAGCACGCCGTCCTTGTCGTCGCCGTGGTGCAGGATGATCATGTTGTCGCCGTCGGAGACAGCGGGGAAGTATCCATAGATGACGGACGAGTCCATGATTCCCTCGGCGAGGATGCGGTCTAGCCAGTACCGCAGTCGCGGGCGACCCTCAGTTTCGACGAGTTCCTCGTACGAGGCGCCGTCTTCGGCACGACTGGGCTTCAAGCCCCACTGGCCCATGAATGTCGCGCGCTCGTCCAGGAACGACGCATAGTCGCCCAACTGAACGCCCTTGACGATTCGTGTCCCCCAGAACGGCGGAACCGGCACGGGGTTGTCGGCGGCCACATCGGATCGCGCGGGCATGTCGGCATCCTCGGTGACAATGAGGCTGCTGGCGCGGTGAATGCGTTTCTTCAGGGCTGGCAGACCCACCGATTCGGGGTCCGCGCCGCGGGCAATCGCGACGAGCGGCTCCATCAGGGCCAGTCCTTCGAACGCGTCACGGGCGTACCGCACGGTGCCCTCGAACAGGTCGGCCAAGTCGTCTTCGACATAGGAACGAGTGAGAGCTGCACCACCGAGGATGACGGGCCAACGGCCGGCCAGTCCGCGCGAATTGAGTTCGAGCAGGTTCTCTTTCATCACCACCGTCGATTTCACGAGCAAGCCGCTCATGCCAATCACATCGGCGTTGTGTTCTTCGGCCGCTGCGATGATGTCGTTGATGGATTGTTTGATGCCGATGTTGACGACGTCGTACCCGTTGTTCGTCAGAATGATGTCGACGAGGTTCTTGCCGATGTCGTGCACATCACCGCGCACAGTGGCGAGCACGATTTTGCCCTTGCCGGCCGCCTCGGATTTTTCCATGTGGGGTTCCAACAACGCCACAGCGGTTTTCATAACCTCGGCGGACTGCAGGACGAACGGCAACTGCATTTCGCCCTTGCCGAATCGTTCACCCACGACCTGCATACCAGCGAGCAGGAAGTCGTTGATGATGGCGAGCGCCGTGTTGCCCTGGGCTCGTGCCAGGTCGAGGTCGGCTTCGAGGCCTTTCAGTTCGCCGTCAATAATGCGACGTGACAGACGCTCGGTCACGGGCAGTGCGGCCAGTTCGGCGGCACGCTGGTCACGGATTGCCGCCATGTCGACGCCGGCGAACAGGTTGAGCATCCTCTCGAGCGGGTCATAGGTGACCGCTCCATCGGCGTCGAATTCGCGGCGGTCCCACACCAGGTCGAGCGCAACGGATCTTTCCTCGTCGGACAGGCTGGCGAGAGGGCGAATCTTGGCGGCATCAACGATTGCGGAATCCAGCCCGGCTTCGACTGCCTCGTGCAGGAAGACCGAGTTGAGCACGACACGCGCCGCAGGGTTCAACCCGAACGACACATTGGACACACCCAGCGTGGTGTGAATCCCGGGGTATTTGGCGTTGATGGCGCGAATCGCCTCGATGGTTTCGATTCCATCGCGGCGGGTTTCTTCCTGACCTGTCGCAATGGGGAATGTCAGACAGTCGACGATGATGTCGCTGACGTTCATGCCCCAGTTGTTGACGAGGTCGTCAATCAGTCGGGACGCGATTCGCACCTTGCCTTCGGTCGTGCGGGCCTGGCCCTCTTCGTCGATCGTCAACGCAATCACGGCGGCACCGTGTTCTTTGACGAGCGGCATGATGCGGCCGTAACGCGATTCGGGTCCGTCACCGTCCTCGAAGTTGACCGAGTTGACGACGGGGCGACCGCCGATCAATTCCATTCCTGCACGGATTACTTCAGGTTCGGTCGAGTCAATGACGAGAGGCAGTGTCGATGCCGAGGCAAATCGCGACACGATCTGTCGAATATCGGCCACACCGTCGCGCCCCACATAGTCGACACACACGTCGAGCAGGTTCGCGCCGTCACGAATCTGGTTTCGGGCAATATCGACACAATCGTCCCAGTTGCCCGCCAGAAGGGCTTCGCGGAACGCCTTGGAACCGTTCGAGTTGGTGCGCTCACCGATTGCCAGGTACG
>CALBMG010000253.1 GCA_937896185.1 uncultured Microbacteriaceae bacterium
GGCAGGGGCCTCGGTGTTATTGTGCAACCAGTCATTACTGGCATCAACAAGTTCCTGATTCGCGAGCGCCGCGGGGTAAAGCCCCTGAATCAGGTAGGACGCAATTTGGTAGGTGCGCGTTTCCCATATGGTGGTGAGCATGGCGAAATAGTCGGTGACGATTCCCGCAAGAATCTGCGGTTCGTTGACGTGACCGAAGCCCAGGGCGGTGTGATTGACGATGGCGTTGGGTGCACCATCGTTTCGTGTCAGTTCGTCAAAGACCTGACGTTTGGCTGACTCGAGAGGAATTGTCGCACGGACTCGTGCGGCGGCTTGATTGCCGTTTGCCGTTGTGTCTGCTGCATGGGCGACGGCGATTTCGGTTTCGTCCGCAACCCTGGCAAGTACCATTCCTTCGAGCAGATCCCACGACAGGTCCGTGTCGATGGTGAGCCCGGGGAGGGTCTTTGTTCCGTCGCGAAGTTCACGCAACAGAGAACCGTGCACAGGCGTGTTCGCCATCTGTGCAAAGGCACGCACAAACTGGAACTGTGCATCCGATGCTGCGTCGGCTGTGGACGCCAGCGACCACAGTGCATCCGCAGTGGACTCGAGAAGTGAGGGTCGCTGGGCGGGGTCGGCATACATCCGAACAGTGGTCGACAATTGTGCCAGCAGCGTGCGAATTGTCGTCGATTCGGTCTCGGGTGCGATGTTACCGAGGACCAGTGCGATGTAGTCTCGTGGCGTCATTTCGGCGTCACGTGTCGCATCCCAGGCGCTGCCCCACACGAGTGAGCGGGCCAAGGGGTCGGCAATTGTGGACAACCCGTCGATGGCAGTGCGCAACGAGACCTCGTCGAGTCGAATTTTGGCGTATGCAAGGTCGTCATCGTTGATGAGGATCAGATCGCCACGGTGTTGGCCTACGAGTTCGGGCACCTCGGTTCGTTCGCCTTCAACATCCAATTCGACGCGGTGATAGCGAACCAATGCACCCGCTTCGTGACGATAGAGGCCAATTGCGAGCCGGTGCGGACGAATGGTGGGGTAGTCGGGGTGTGCGGTTTGCAGGACAGCGAAACCGGTGATCGTGCCGTCGGCATCACACGTGATGTCGGGGCGCAATGTGTTTACTCCCGATGTTTCCAGCCACTGGGTGGTCCACGTTGACAGGTCACGTCCACTGGCAGCCTCGAGTTCGACCATCAGGTCAGCCAGTTCGGTGTTCCCCCACGCATGTTTGCGGAAATACGCAGAAACACCGGCGAAGAACGCGTCGCGACCCACCCACGCAAACAACTGTTTGAGGACCGAGCCTCCCTTTGCATAGGTGATGCCATCGAAGTTCACCTGGACGTCTTCGAGATCGGTGATTGACGCCATGATCGGGTGTGTCGACGGCAGTTGGTCCTGACGGTATGCCCAACTCTTTTCCATCGCCTGGAACGTGGTCCACGCCTCGGTCCATTCGGTGGCCTCTGCGGTGGCGATAGTCGACGCCCATTCGGCGAACGACTCGTTGAGCCACAGGTCATTCCACCACTTCATGGTGACCAGGTCGCCGAACCACATGTGTGCGAGTTCGTGCAGGATCGTGACGACACGACGTTCGCGAATCGCGTCGGTTACCTTGGAGCGGAACACATACACTTCGGTAAAGGTCACTGCTCCTGCGTTTTCCATCGCACCGGCATTGAATTCCGGCACAAAGAGCTGGTCGTACTTCTCGAAGGGGTACGGAACGCCGAATGCGTTCTCGAAATAATCGAACCCCTTGCGCGTGATGTCGAAAATGTAGTCAGCGTCGAGGTGTTCAGCTAAGGATTCGCGCACATAAAGTCCGAGCGGGATTGTGCGACCGTCGATGCTCGTCAGTTGCGAGTGAACCGAAACGTACGGGCCGGCAATGAGGGCGGTGACGTACGACGAGATACGGGGAGTCGCCGAAAATTCGTGCACGGTGACATTACCTCGACGAATGGGGGCAGGGGAGGGCGAGTTGCTGATTACCGCCCAATCGACGGGCGCGGTCACCGTGAACTGGAATGTGGCCTTGAGGTCGGGCTGTTCGAAAACAGCAAAGACGCGCCTCGAATCGGGAACTTCAAACTGGGAGTACAGGTACACCTTGTCGTCGACGGGATCAACGAAACGGTGCAGGCCTTCACCTGTATTGGTGTACATCATGTCGGCGTCGACGACGACAACATTGTGCGCAGAGAGACCGTTGAGGGCAATTCGGGTGCCATCAGCTGCGGCCACCGGGATAGATTCGCCGTTCAGAGTGATCGAATGAACGGTGTGTGTGATGGCGTCGAGGAAGGTGCTGGAACCCTCGGCTGCGTCGAAAGTGATTGTCGTCGTGGACCGGAATGTGGTGTCCGAGCCAGTGAGGTCCAGAGCAATCTCATACGAGTGTGTCGAAACAACCCCGCGGCGTTCAATTGCTTCATTTCTGGTCAGGTTTTCTCCTGGCACGACGACTCCTTTGGGGTTGCGTATGTGCTCTCAGTCTATGCTGAAGGGTGGAGGTGGCACCGATGCCCGAAACCGTATTTGACCGTAAACCCGCTGATACCGGGGCCGTTCGAGATTCCTGGAAAGATTCCCGGGTCGGGTCATTTTGGCTCGATGGACCCCAGATAGAAATCGGCGATTCCGAGCTGTTATCTCAGCCTCAGTGGGATCTTGTGGTGGTCGGTGCCGGGTTCACTGGCCTGTGGACGGCAATCCGGGCAAAGGAGCGGAATCCCGAACGCTCGGTGCTTGTCCTCAACATGGATTCCGCTGTGGGAATGCGGGCTTCCGGCCAAAATGGCGGTTTTCTCGAGGCCTCGTTGACACACGGTCGTTTGAATGGCGAATCACGCTTCCCCAAGGAAATCGACCATTTGGATGACCTTGGCCGGCAGAACTTGGACGCCATCGAGGCCACTGTGTCCCGGTACGGCTGGGACTGCGATTTCGAACGACCGGGAACACTTCTCGTTGCGACCGAGCCGCACCAACTGGAATGGTGCGAGGGCGAAGAGGTGCTGGACCAGGAGCAGGTGCGCCGGGTAGTGAACTCGCCGACGTTCCTGGGCGGCGCAATCGAGCGCACAGATTCCGCTTTGGTCCACCCCGGAAAAATGGTCTCTGAAATGTTGCGAACGGCACGCGCGTTGGGAGTCGCGTTCATGGTCGGCAAGGTTACCCGCGTCGTCAATTCGCCCGACACCGTGACCGTGCTTCTGGAGTCGGGTGACGGTATCGTCGCAGGTCGCGTGGCGCTTGCCACTAACGTGTTCCCCTCTATCCTTCGACGTTTCCGTTGGCACATAGTTCCGGTCTACGACCACGTGCTCATGACCGAGCCGCTCACACCCGAACAATGGCAATCTGTCGGTTGGGAAGGCCGCGAAGGTATCTCGGACATGGGCAACCAGTTCCACTACTATCGGCGAACCATGGACGGTCGTATCCTGTGGGGCGGATACGACGCCGCCTACACTCCGGGTTCCGACCCCGACCGCACGCGGTTCGCGAACAACCCCGAGGTGTTTCAGCTGCTTGCCGAACATTTCTTTGTGACCTTCCCCCAGCTCGAGGGAGTGAAATTTTCGCACCGTTGGTCCGGAGCAATCGATACTTGTTCGCGATTTAGCGTCTTCTTTGGGCCTGCGCGCAGGGGCCGCGTCGCCTATGCCGCCGGTTATACAGGTCTGGGTGTTGCCGCGACCCGATTCGCCGCAGACACCATGCTCGACATGCTGGACGGTGCAGACACGGAACGCACACGCTTGCACATGGTGCGCAGCCTGCCGATTCCCTTCCCGCCCGAGCCATTCCGGTACCCGTTGATTTCCATTGTGAAATGGTCGATGCGCCGCGCCGACCGCAACGAGGGCCGACGCAATATCTTGTTGCGCACACTCGACGCACTGGGTCTGGGATTCGACTCATAGAAAAAGTTCGAGCCGGCCCGCGGGGCCGGCTCGAGAAAAAGCGAAAGTTGGAGGATTAGTCCTCGTCGACGATTTCGGCGACCTGGATGCTTCGGATCTCATCAACCGACGGAGTAATGGCAGTGTTCAACGGGCCGAGGTTGATGTCGTTCGAGACCAAGCGAAGCTTGTGAATGTAGTCGGTGAGGGCAATCTGTTGGCGACGGCCTTCCTCGAGTCGAGCCTCGGCATCGATGAGGAAGTTGGCAACAAAGTCGTCGGTGTCGCGCGAGACCTCGCGGGCCTGGTTCATCGAGGTCTGGATCAGGCCCTCGGCGTACTGGCGTGCCTCGTCGCGGGTTTCCTGGGCGCGGGCCTGGGCTTCCTCGAAGTGGGCTTCCGCTTCTTTCATGATGTTTGATGCGCGCTGAACGGCGGATTCCACGTGAGCGTCGGCCTGTTCGTAGGCCTGTGCTGCATAACGGTCGGCTTCGTCATGGATAGCGGTGCGCGAACGCTCTGCCTCGTCGAGTTCTTCACGGATCTGGGCGTCGGCCGCGACCTTGTTTTCGCTGGCAATGCGCAGCAGCTCGTTGGCTTCGCGCTTGACGGCGGCGTCCAGCGTCTTTGCCGCGATCGCGCGCGGCACGCAGACCACGCCGTCGTCATCCGCCACGATCACGTCGCCCGGCGTCACCAGCATGCCGGCGCAGACCACGGGAATATTCACCGAACCCAGCGTCGCCTTGATCGTGCCCTTGCTGCTGATGCATTTGCTCCAGACC
>CALBMG010000254.1 GCA_937896185.1 uncultured Microbacteriaceae bacterium
GACCTTGGCCGTTGGCGAGTGTTCGTCGGTGACCGAGCAATGTCTGCGATTACGTCCCAACATGTCAGTGAATATTTGGGTTCGTTGCGTGAGGCGGGGCTGGCGTCCACCAGTGTGGCCCGCGCCTTTTCTGTGCTGAAATCGTTTCACCGCTACCTCGTCGACGAGGGGATTATCGAGGCGGACCCCACTGGTTCGGTCATGACACCGTCCGTTCCATCCCGTTTGCCGAAAGCTTTAACTGTCGAGGAAATCGGCGTAATTCTGGATTCCGTCGAAACGGAAACCGTGATCGGTCTTCGCGACAAAGCGTTGCTGGAGTTGCTGTATTCGACAGGCGCCCGCGTCTCGGAAGCCGTGACGATGACCGTGGACGATGTGGTTGATGAGGGAATCCGTGAGTTTGTCATCGTAACTGGCAAGGGCAATAAACAGCGAATTGTCCCTCTGGGAAGCTATGCGAGGGCAGCATTGGAGGCATACTTGGTTCGCGCACGTCCAGTGTTGTCATCCCGCAAGGGCGGGCATGCGGAATTGTTTTTGGGTGCTCGCGGAAAGCCGTTGTCCCGCCACATGATTTTTCTGATCATTCGGGCGGCTGCGGAACGCGCGGGTGTGACCGCGCATATTTCCCCGCACACATTCCGCCACTCGTGTGCCACTCACCTCTTGCGTGGTGGGGCCGATATTCGCGTTGTGCAGGAACTCTTGGGTCACTCGTCTGTGGCGACGACACAGATCTATACTCTGGTCACCCGGGATGCGGTGACAGAGGCGTATCGCACCGCACATCCACGCGCCTTGGCGCCGCACTGATTTGGAACGGTGAGGGCCTCGCACCCCTAGAATTAGGACATGAGCGATTTCCCCGAACCCACCCCGTTGAACGGTCACGGACCTGCACGCATCATTGCAATGTGCAACCAAAAGGGTGGCGTGGGAAAAACCACGACAACGATTTCTTTGGCCGGTGCCTTGGCCGAATTCGGTCGAAAGGTACTCGTCGTAGACTTCGACCCTCAGGGCGGCTTGACCGCAGGTTTAGGCATGATGAACCACGAGGGTGACACGATTTACGAGCTCATGATGGGCAAGGTCAAGGACGTCCGCCAGGTCATCAAGCCAACCAAGGTGGACGGCATCCACATTATCCCCGCCAACATTGATTTGTCGGCCGCGGAAGTCCAACTCGTCAACGAGGTTGCCCGTGAAAGCATCCTCGCATCCGTCCTGCGCCCCATCGTGGCCGAGTACGACGTTATTTTCATTGATTGCCAGCCCTCGCTGGGCCTGCTGACGGTCAACGCGTTGACCGCGGCACACGGCGTGCTGATTCCGCTGGCCTGTGAATACTTTGCACTGCGCGGTGTGGCCCTGCTGCTCGACACCATCGAAAAGGTCACACAGCGGACCAACCCAATCATCCAGATCGACGGCATCATTCCCACCATGTACGACCCTCGCACCCTGCACTCGAAGGAAGTCCTCGAGACGTTGCACGTCAACCTGGGTGACAAGGTGTTGAACACGGCCATCCACCGCACGGTCAAGTTCCCCGACTCGACCATCGCCGGTTCGCCGATCACCAGCTTCGCTCCCGAGCACCCCGCGGCCAATGCGTACCGCGAGCTCGCGAAGGAACTGATTGCTAGTGGAAAGATTGCCTGAAACTGAGGACGGTTTCCGGGTCAGTCTGACAAACTTCGACGGCCCGTTTGACCTGTTGCTTCGGCTCATTTCGAAGCACGAGCTGGACATTACCGATGTGTCGCTCGGTGCGGTGACCAACGAATTCTTGTCCTATCTGCGTGACCTCGACGGTATTGCCGAAATGGATGCGGCGAGCGAATTCTTGGTCGTCGCCGCAACCTTGTTGGACATGAAGATTGTGGGTTTGCTACCCCAGGGCGAGTACGCCGATGCCGAGGATGTCGCAATCCTTGAGGCGCGCGACCTCTTGTTCGCCAGGCTTCTGCAGTACCGTGCGTTCAAGGATATTTCGGTGTGGTTTAATACCCGCATCGAAGCAGAGTCACGTCGCCACCCACGTAATGTGCGGTTGGAAGAAAAGTTCCGCGAAAAAATTCCGGAACTGGTGTGGACTACTTCGGTCGGTGATTTTGCCACGATTGCCATGTTGGCTCTGGCGCCTCGAGAAATTCCCGTTGTGGGCTTGGACCATCTGCATGCGCCGCTCGTGAGCGTGCGGGAACAGGCTGCAATCGTTGTGTCTTTGGTCCGTGCTGGGGCAACCACCTTCCGGCAGATCATTGCCGGTGCAGAGCAAAAGGGCGTCATTGTCGCACGGTTCCTCGCGATTCTGGAACTTTATCGGCAGTCCGCTGTCGCGTTCGAGCAGTTGGAGCCGTTGGGCGAGCTCACCATTCGGTGGACCGCCTCGAATTGGTCGGACGAGAACCTCATCACTTTAGGAGCAGATTATGGAGCGTGATCTTGCACGCGCACTCGACCTTCGCGGAAGGCGCGCAGATTGTTCGGGTCACCCGAATCAAGCTGAGCTCCAATTGGGCTGGCTGGGCCAACCTCTAGGCCCTCGAAATCTCGCTCGTCTGCGAAACCT
>CALBMG010000255.1 GCA_937896185.1 uncultured Microbacteriaceae bacterium
CGAGGGCGCCGGTGTCATCCTCAGCCCCGGAACGGTCGACGCCACCCACGGAGCCATCGAATGGTGGCGGCACAGCGACGACGGGCCCAACAGCAAGGTACTGTTCAACCTGACACCCGATTCGGGGTCCTACTACGATTTCGAAAACCTTCCCTGGTTCGAAACGGTCGCACGCACCGGCCACCGCGCCATCACCGGCCCCTACATGGACTACGGCGGGATGGATCAGTACATCCTGACCCTCACCGTGCCGTTGTACGTCAACGGGACACTGGTCGGAATGGCGGGATGCGACATCGAGGTCCGTGACCTCGAAAAAGTCATGGTTCCGATTCTGCGGCGAATTCCCGGCGATGCAGCACTTGTTTCCGAAGAAAACATTGTTGTACTCGGCAACTCGGGCCGCTATC
The DNA here is from genome assembly GCA_937896185.1 of uncultured Microbacteriaceae bacterium. Classification (GTDB taxonomy): domain Bacteria; phylum Actinomycetota; class Actinomycetes; order Actinomycetales; family Microbacteriaceae; genus MWH-TA3. The sequence continues at coordinate 411 of CALBMG010000255.1, forward strand.
TGGTCGGAAATCGTGTTCGCACGATACCCGCCGACGGAGGAGCTGTGACGCTCCCCCTCGACGATGTCACGCTGACCCTCGTGTACGCCCAACACCAAGACTTCGCCTAGGGGCGATCCTCGCGGGATTCCCGCACCTGACGTACAAATTCGCGGAACAATGCTTCGCGATCCCCAGCGGAACCGTCAGAATCCTCGGGATGCCACTGCACACCCACCACCCAGCGAGCTGTTCGGTGTTCCGTGCCCTCGACTATCCCATCATCGGCGAGGGCCGTTGCGCGCAGATCGGGAGCCACATCGGCGACGGCCTGGTGGTGTCCCGATCGCACGTGAATTCGTTCACGGCCCAACACGTTGTGGATTTTTGAGCCCTCGACCACGTTCACCGGCTCGTCGAGGAACATCGGCTTACCCGGTCCCCCTCGGTGCAATTCCCACGGATCCAGATCTGGAATCAGCGAACCGCCCAACGCAAAGTTCAACAGCTGCGAACCGCGACAAATCGCAAACATGGGCACATCCCGCGCCACGGTGTCCTTGATGAGGTCGATCGAATAAATATCGGCCGCGCGGTCCACACCGTACAGGTGCGGAACTGGACCAGTGACACCGTACAGGCTCGGGTCGACGTCGCCGCCACCCAGGAACAGTACGCCATCAGCGGAATTGACGACCTGCGGGTCGGGCAGCTCGGCAAGACTGCTGTCCACGAGGATGCTGCGCGCGCCTGCATTCGTCAACGTCTGCAGAGCCGTCGATGTGAACCGAATCACCAAGTCGTTGATCTCGTCCGTCATGTCGGGGAAATTCAGCGACACCACCACAGCGATAGTGGGTGCGTCGGCGGGAAGTTCCGAAATACCGACCGGCATCACGTCCTCGGGTGTGACCTTGCGGCTGGCTCGACTCATGCGTCCTCCCCCACAAAGGGATACGGAAGGCTCGGCATCCACTTCGACCACACCTGCTGCAGTCGACCGTCGGCCTTGATAGCGTCCAGTGCGGCATTAATCTCGGCACGCAGATCGTCGTTGGACTTTTCGACACCAATTCCCCAACGGTTGCGCGTCTGCACAGTGAAAGCGACATCGAAGGCGGGATCCATCTCGGGAATCGGCACGGTCACAACATCGTCGTCCACCATGGCATCGACCGAGCCATTACGCACGGCCTCGATCATGTCACCGAACACATCATCGCTGGCACCAAATTCCACCGGAATGATTCCGGGGAACGTGACCGCCAACGCCATATTTGTGCTGTTCGTGATCGCTGCGACACGATAACCCGCCAAATCGGCTGGGGACTTCGCAGGGTCACCCGCTCGTACAAGCACTGTCTCATTGAAAATCGCATACGGCTGGGTGAAATTCACCTGACGCATCCGATCTTCGGTCATGCCTTGTCCGCACCACACAGCATCGGCATCACCTGCCTGCACGAGCGGGATCATGTTCTCCCAGGCGGTGAAAACCCATTCCAGCGTGCGTCCCATCTGTTGCGCGACCAGCGCGGCAACATCAGGCTCATAGCCGGTTCGGTTCACCCCGTCGGGGCTGAGATTAAAGAGCGGCGGGGCCTCGGAATCGATGCAGGCGAGGCGCAGCACACCGGTCACGGCGTGGTCTCCCAGTACATCGACATCTCCCATTCGGTGATGATGCCGCAATACCGCGCCCACTCGTCACGCTTCAGCTGCAGGAAAATATCGCGCAGGTCGGCGGGAATCGCGGAAGCCATCAGCTCGCTGGACTCAAATGCCTGAATCGAGTCGCCCAAGGTCA
>CALBMG010000256.1 GCA_937896185.1 uncultured Microbacteriaceae bacterium
CTGTGCCGTTGTGGCCGTGCACACGAACGGTGATTCGGTGGCTTCGGGAACCAGTGCGGTGATGGCGCGTGCGCTGGGAATCACGCCGGACAGCGTAATCACATCGAATTCCGTCGGTGGGGGCATCGGAATCGTGGGAACTTGTTCCGAAATTTCATTGGGTGACTTTGCTCGGCGCATTGCCGAGGTCTTGCCTGCGACAGCCGGTGGAGTTCGAGTGTCCGGTAATTTTGCTCAACCCATCTCACGGGTTTCACTGTGTGCCGGAGCGGGCGATTCGCTTTTGGCAGAGCCCACTGTCGGCGCATCAGACGTGTACGTCACCAGTGATCTTCGACACCATCCCGCATCGGAATTCCGCGAACAGGCACAGCACGGCCGCGACACGGCACTCATTGATGTGTCTCACTGGGCAGCGGAATGGTTGTGGCTTGACACAGCGGCCGCAGAATTTGGGGCAGAACTGCCCAACATCGACATCGTAGTGAGCGACATCCGCACGGACCCGTGGGATTTCGCGGTAATTCAGTAAGTACAGTAAGGACACCATGGGATTTCACGCAGCACCAGCAGAACAGCAGAGACTTCTTGAACTCGTCGATATCGATAACGCCATCCTCGGCATCAACCGTCGTCGTCGCGCCGCAACTGTCGTTGCCACCCAGCACACATCGGATGAACGCTATGTCGAGTTGATTCGTGCTGCGGAGACTGCGGCAGATGCAGTGGACGACCTTAATCGTCGTATCGAACACCTGACGCACGATATTTCCGTCGCGGCGGAGCGAATCACCCATGACCGTGCACTCGAAACGGCCGACGCGACCCCCAAGGATCTGCAGCGCATTGAGCACGAAATTGCGTCGTTGGAAATCCGCGTCGCGCTGTTGTCCGACCAGAAGTTCGCCGCCGAGGGCGAACTCGAGGAGGCCACGCGTGTTTTGCTGGATGCCCAAATCGAACGTGACGGGTACCACGCAGAACACGACGCACTTCGCGCCGAAGCGCGTGCGACCCTCGATGAGTTGGATTCCGACGAGGCCGATCTGCGAGTTCAGCGCACAGCGATTTTGGGCAGTATTCAGTCCGACCTTGCGGCGCTGTATGAGCGGCAATACGACCGCTACGGTTATGGTGCTTCGCTGCTGACGCGCGGTGTTACTACAGCAACGGGTGTCACGCTGACCCAAGCCGAGCTCGACGTGGTTCGCCGTGCCGCCCCCGATGATGTGTTGATGTGTCCCGATTCGAGTGCCATCCTGGTGCGCACGAACGAGAGTGGACTGTGAGCCTGCTCATTGTGGAAGCCGATGGCGGCTCCCGCGGGAACCCCGGTATTGCCGCCGGAGGCGCGGTCGTCATCGATGCTCACACGGGTGAGGTGTTGGCCGAGGTCGGTATCTATGTGGGTCATGCCACCAACAACGTCGCCGAATATAACGGCATGTTGGCGGGAATTCGCCGCGCACTCGACATCGACCCCACCGCAGAACTTCACATTCGTATGGATTCCAAGCTGGTTGTCGAACAGATGTCGGGTCGATGGAAAATCAAACACCCTGACATGGCGGTTTTGGCTACCGAGGCGCGGAAGGTACTCGGGTCTACCCCTGCCCGTTTCGAGTGGATTCCGCGCGCGGACAATTCTCGGGCGGATGCCGTAGCCAATAAGTGCATGGACGCCCAACAGTCTTTCGGGTAGTCGCTAGTCTAGAGAGGTGAATGGGTCGGCCAGGCGATCGCGTCACCTTCGGGTGCCGAGGAACGTCCGGGCTCCACAGAGCAGGGTGGTGGGTAATACCCACCCGGAGTAATCCGCGAGATAGTGCCACAGAAAATAAACCGCCCGCAAGGGTAAGGGTGAAACGGTGGGGTAAGAGCCCACCAGCGGTCGGGGTGACCCGGCCGGCTCGGTAAACCTCATCCGGAGCAAGACCAGACAGATGCCGTCAACGCTGCTCGCCGAGGCATCGGGTAGGTTGCTAGAACTCAGCGGTAACGCTGCGTCGAGATAGATGATCGTCCACGACAAGAACCCGGCGTATCGACCGGCCCATTCACCTAGTCGTGGAACGGTGCGAGTGCGGCAGCTCCCAGAATTCCGGCGTTGTTCAGGTGCGTCGCGGGGACAATGGGCACACCGACGGAGATCAGGGGCAGGAATTCTTGGTGTTGCTTTGATACCCCGCCGCCTACGACAAAAAGTTGTGGGGTAAAGAGAGCGGCCAAAGTGACATAGAACTTCGTCAACCGCTTCGCCCACCGTGGGAACGACAACTGTTTGCGTTCACGAACCGAATTGGCGGCGTATTGTTCGGCGGTGCGTCCCTTGGTGTTGTGCAGGGGAATGTGGCCCAATTCTGTGTTGGGCAACAGAACGCCGTTGTGGATGAAGGCGGATCCGATACCGGTGCCCAGTGTGGTGACGATTACGAGGCCTCTAACGCCCTGTGCTGCTCCGAATTGTGACTCGGCAAATCCGGCAGCGTCGGCGTCGTTGACCACGTGCGTGGGGCGCCCGGTGGCTTTTTCCAGAAGGTCGCCAACATGTAGGTTGATCCACTCTGCGGAAACATTTGCTGCGCTGAGTGCCACTTCGTTGACGATGATGGCGGGAAAAGCGACACCGATCGGCAAGGAGCCTTGAGGGTCGAGTTGTTCGACGAGGCGGGCGACCACCGCGGCAACATCGTGGGGTGTGGCACCTGTGGGGGTGGCCTCTTTGAGGCGTTCAGGGTACTTGCGGCTGTCCTTGAATTTCAAGGCATCCACAGGCAACACTTCTTGACCGATTTCGTAGCGGCCTTCGGCGTCGAGGAACATGTCCAAACGA
>CALBMG010000257.1 GCA_937896185.1 uncultured Microbacteriaceae bacterium
CCGAGGGCAACCCCGTCTACCTGCGCGACATCTGGCCCTCGCCGGCCGAGGTGCAGACCACGATCGACGGCTGCATCGACGCCGACATGTACACCTCGCGCTACGCCGACGTCTTCGCCGGCGACGAGCGTTGGCAGTCGCTGCCGACGCCCACCGGCGACACGTTCGCCTGGGACGCCGGGTCGACCTACGTGCGCAAGCCCCCGTACTTCGACGGCATGACCCTCGAAACCAGCCCCGTTTCGGACATCACCGCAGCTCGGGTACTGGCAAAACTTGGTGACTCGGTCACCACCGACCACATTTCGCCCGCAGGTTCGATCAAGGCGGACAGCCCCGCAGGTCAGTACCTTGCAGCACACGGTGTGGCACGTGCAGACTTCAACTCGTACGGTTCACGCCGTGGTAACCACGAGGTGATGATTCGCGGAACGTTTGCCAACATTCGTCTGAAGAACCAGCTTCTTGACGGTGTCGAGGGCGGATTCACCCGTGACTTCACCACTGCAGATGGCGCGCAGTCGTTCATTTACGACGCATCGGAGCACTACCAGGCTCAGGGCACCCCGCTCGTGATCCTCGCGGGCAAGGAATATGGTTCGGGTTCGAGCCGTGACTGGGCCGCAAAGGGAACGCGTCTTCTGGGCGTTCGTGCCGTCATCGCGGAAACCTACGAGCGTATCCACCGATCCAATCTCATCGGTATGGGTGTCATTCCGCTGCAGTTCCCCGCCGGCCAGAACGCTGACTCGCTGGGACTGGACGGAACCGAGGAATTCGCGTTCCACGGTATCGAAGCCCTCAATGACGGTGTCACCCCCGAGACTGTTCGAGTCGTGGCAACGCCCTCGGCTCACTCGGTTGCCGGAAAGCCGACCATCGAATTCGATGCAGTTGTGCGCATCGACACCCCTGGTGAGGCCGACTACTACCGCAACGGTGGAATCCTCCAGTACGTATTGCGTTCGCTGGTCTAACCATGGGACTTGAATCCATTCGGACACCCGAGGACCTGCGTGCCCTCGGGTGGTCCGAACTGGAATCATTGGCCGATGAAATCCGTGGCTTTCTGATTGAGAAGGTCGCGGTAACCGGCGGCCACCTCGGCCCTAACCTGGGCGTGGTCGAATTGACCATTGCGATCCATCGCGTATTCAACTCGCCTCAGGATCCCATCATTTGGGATACCGGCCACCAGTCGTATGTACACAAGCTGCTCACGGGCCGCCAGGACTTCAGCCACCTGCGTGAAGCGGGGGGACTTGCGGGATACCCGCAACGTTCCGAATCAATTCACGACGTAGTCGAAAGCTCGCACGCCTCAAGCTCGCTGTCGTGGGCGGACGGTATCTCGAAGGCATTCGAAATGACGGGCCAGGACGACCGTACCGTTGTCGCTGTCGTCGGTGACGGTGCATTGACGGGTGGTATGACGTGGGAAGCGCTGAATAACATTTCTCACGACAATTCGCGCCGCCTTGTGCTCGTTGTCAATGACAACGGCCGTTCATACGCCCCAACCATCGGCGGAATTTCGCGTTTCCTCAGTGAGGTGCGCACGCGTCCCACTTATCGAAACCTTCACCACCTGTCGTGGGCGATTGCACGACGACTGGGGGGGCCCGCACGGGCGTTCTATCGCGGTGTGCGTGGTGGAATCCACGGCTTCCTCTCGCGTTTTAGCAACAATGAGTCGCTCTATTCGAACCTGGACATCAAATACATTGGTCCCGTCGACGGTCACAACATCAAAGATGTTGCCCGTGCACTGGAGCAGGCCCGTGACTATGGTTCACCCACGATTGTGCATGTCATCACGGAAAAGGGTCACGGCTACGAACCCGCTCGGTCGCACATTGATGACCAGTTCCACGCGATTGGCCAGTTCGACCCTGCGACGGGAAAACCCACTTCGGGCGGTGGTCCTTCGTGGACGAGTGTGTTTGCACATGAGCTCGTATCGATTGGTGAGGATCGGCCCGATGTTGTTGCCATGACGGCAGCAATGCTGCGTCCCACCGGACTCGATAAATTTGCCGACCGTTTTCCTGCCAGGGTTTTCGACGTCGGAATCGCGGAACAACACGCGGTCACCAGCGCCGCCGGACTTGCTTTCGGTGGATTGCACCCCGTGGTGGCTGTCTATGCCACATTCATGGGACGAGCCTTTGACCAGGTGCTCATGGACGTTGCCCTGCACAAGGCTGGAGTCACATTCGTGCTCGACCGTTCGGGTGTGACCGGCCCCGACGGTGCCAGCCACCACGGAATGTGGGATCTCGCAATGCTGCAGATCGTGCCCGGCATCCGAATTGCGGCGCCGCGGGACGAACATACTGTGCGAGCCGAACTGCGTGAAGCAGTGTCCGTCAACGACGCACCCACGGTGATCCGATTCCCCAAAGGCTCGGTACCCACGTCCATTCCCGCGGTGCGTACGCTCGATGACGGGGTTGACGTGCTGCACGAATCCGCATCACCCGACGTGCTCATCGTCGGAATCGGCGCGATGGTTCCCGATGCTTTGCGCGTGGCAGAAATTTTGTCAGAAAACGGTGTCGGGTCGACCGTAGTTGACCCTCGATGGGTGATCCCCGTGCCTGCCAGCATCATAGATTTGGCTGCACGTCACCGCATCGTTGTGTCCATCGAGGACGGAATCCGAGTCGGTGGAGTGGGCACACGAATTCGTCAGGATCTGCGTGCCGCAGGAGTCGACACCGCGGTGGACGAACTCGGACTGCCCGATGAATTCCTCGAACACGACACCCGTGAACACATTCTGGAACGTGTGGGACTCACGCCACAGGCCATCGCCGCCAACCTCTTGTCCCAGTTGCGCGGAGAAAAAGTCCCTCACGCAAAACCACTCGACTAGGAAGCGGCGACTCCACGGATCGGAGGAGTGTGAAACGTCCCACCGAATGCGCGCTGAGACGCTCCACAGCGGTCAAGGTAGGGCGTTAATCCGCCCAAATGCAAAGGCCATCCAGCTCCCAGGATCATGCACAGATCGATGTCTTCGGCGCTGTGCACGACGTTCTCGTCGAGCATGATGCGGACCTCGCGCGCGAGAGAGTCCACCAGTGCGCCATAAACCTCTGAAAGAGTCGAAGGGTGGTTGCCCTCCGCCGACAGACGCAGTGCTTCGGCGCTCAAACCTGATCGTTTTCCCGCGGTATCGCGTTCGAACAAACCCGTGCCTTCGGCGAGTACATGCAGATTGTGGGACGTGTAGAAACGTTCGGGTGCATACCCCGCCATCGAGTCGAGGACATGTGCCCCCACCTTGAGCCCGATCAGGTCGAGCAGCACGAACGCGTTCATCGGAAGTCCGAGGGGGGACATTGCCTGGATAATCGTGTCGACGTCAGTCCCGTTGTCGAACGCCCGCATTGCTTCTCCCAGGAAAACTCCGAGAAGCCGGTTCACGACGAAACCGGTGGCGTCGGCGGTAATCACGGCAGTTTTGCGCAACGAACGGGCCAACGACAGCGCTGTTGCGAGGGTGACATCGTTCGTGTCCGGCGCATTAACGATCTCTACGAGCGGCATCACGGCGACGGGGTTAAAGAAGTGGAAACCCACGAGTCGCTCCGGTCGTTGCAGTACCGAAGCCATATCGGCTACCGACAGTGACGACGTGTTCGTTGCGAGGATCGCTTCGGCGGCAACAACATGTTCCACTCGTCGGAAAACATCCTGCTTGACGCCCAATTCCTCGAATACGGCCTCTATCACCAGATCGCAGTCATGAAAATCTGCGATGTCGACGGTGCCGGACACCAAAGACGCGAAACGGTTGAGCTCGTCAGGGGTCACGGCGCCTCGTGCGAGTTGCGTTGCCATCTCACCGTGCATGTACGACAGGCCCTTGTCGATTCGTTCCTGTGAAACATCGGTGATGATCACCGGAACGCCGAGTCGACGAGCAAACAACATGGCAAACTGGCTGGCCATGAGGCCCGCACCGACCACTCCGACCTTACGGATAGGTCGAGACAGTGAGAGGTCGGGGGCGCCCTGAGGGGATTTGGCGTGCTTGTTGACCAGCGTGAATCCATACAGTGAAGCTCGGAATTGATCCGACACGATCATGTCAGAGAGTGCCACGTCCTCACGGGTGAACGCGGCCGTGGCGTCATCGTCCTTTGCCGCGGTGACGAGGTCCAGAGCCTTCGTGACTGCGAGCGAGGGGACACCAACCTTGTCGACAATTTCTTTTCGCTTCAGTGCAACAGCGGCATCCCACGTGACCGTTCTTTCCACCTTGCCGGGACGGAAGGGGCGTGGGACGGTTTCACCACCAATGACTCGGTCGGCCCACGTCAGTGAATCCTCGATGAACCGCACCGGGCTAAAGATTTCGTCAGCGATTCCCAAGTCCTTGATCTGGCGGGCATCCAGCATGCGGTTGTTGCGTGCTGGATTGTCGATAATCACGCTCAACGCTTTGTCGACACCGATGAGGTTCGGCAGCAGGAATGCACCACCCCAGCCGGGCACCAGTCCCAGATAAGTTTCGGGAAGCGCCAAGTTGCGTGCTGCACGGGATACGGAGCGATAGTGGGCGTTCAGCGCCACCTCAAGCCCTCCGCCCAACGCTGTGCCGTTGATGAAAGCAAAGCTGGGAACTCCCAGTGTTGCCAACTTGCCGAGAGCATAATGTCCGAGCCGTGACACGGTCTCTGCGGCCGACTTGTCGGGAAGCGAACCCATCAATCCCAGATCGGCTCCGGCAGCAAGTACACCGTCGACACCCGTGATGGCGACACCGTTGATGGCGCGTTCGGCTGCTCGTGTCGCCAGTTCGTCCAGTGCATCTGCCAATTCGAGCAGGCCACGTGGGCCCAACGTGGCTGGTCGCCTCGGGCCCAAACCGTTGTCCAGGGTGATGAGCGCCAGAACCCGGCCGCTGGGCAGGCGAACGTCACGTACAAACGTGTGAGTGACGGTTTCTGTGGGTGTCAGCTCAATCAGTCGACTGATGTCGGACTCGTTCATGACTGAACACCGCGAAAGTGGGGGTTTTCCCACACAATGGTTCCGCCCTGACCGAGTCCAACACACATAGTGGTGATGCCATAGCGAACATCGGGTCGGATTGTGAACTGCTCAGCCAGTTGAATCATCAATCGCACTCCGCTGGATGCCAAGGGGTGACCAAATGCTATTGCCCCACCCCACGGGTTTACACGGGGGTCGTCGTCGGCAATTCCATAGTGGTCAAGCAGCGACAACACCTGTACAGCAAAAGCCTCGTTGGCCTCGATGATTCCGATGTCATCCATTGTCAGGCCTGCTTTCGCCAGGGCCTTTTCCGTTGCGGGAACGGGGCCCAGACCCATCAGGTCAGGTTCGACTCCCGCGAATGCAAATGACACCATCCGCATTTTCGGGTGCAGTCCGAACTCGCGCACCGCATCGTCCCCGGCTAACAGGGCAACGGTGGCGCCGTCGGTCAGGGGTGACGCGTTACCGGGCGTGATGTTGCCGTGTTCGCGGAACGGGGTCTTCAAACCGGCAAGACCATCCAGCGTTGTTCCCGGACGCAATTGCTCGTCCCGATCGACCAGCGTGACACCTGTCGACGTTTCCACTGCAACCGGAACGAGGTGGGGCTGAATATGGCCCTGTTCGTAGGCCGTAGCCGCTTTGAGCTGTGAACGTAGTGCAAATTCGTCGCTGCGCAATTTGGTGAGGTGGGGGAGTCGGTCGTGCAAATTTTCGGCTGTATAACCCATGTTGAGGGCGGCGCTGGTAAAAATTCCTTCGGCCAGGAACCGGGGATTTGCATGCTCTGCGAAGTTCATGGGGTGTCGGCCCATGTGCTCAACGCCCCCGGCGAGTGCCACATCGTAGGAGCCCATTCCAATTGCGGATCCCATCGTTGTGACAGCAGTCATCGCACCGGCGCACATGCGATCAATTGCGAATCCGGGAACGGTTTCAGGGATGCCCGCCAACAGTCCCACAGTGCGCCCCAACGTCAGCCCCTGGTCACCTTGTTGTGTTGTCGCGGCGATGGCAATGTCGTCAATGCGGTCTGCGGGTACCGAGGGGTTGCGATTCATCAAACCCACAACCGCTTTGACCATGAGATCATCTGCGCGCAAGGTCCAATAGGCGCCCTTTTCGCCGGCGCGTGCGAAGGGGGTGCGAACACCATCCACAAAAAAGACGTTGGCCACGGTAATGCCTCCTTGCATCGCGGTGCAGAACACTCAACCGTGGTCCGCTTTATTCCTCAATCTTAGGGTTTTTATCGTCGCTTGCGGAGATGGCCTCGGCAATTAGCCATGCGGTCGCCTCTACTTGCCAGGGTCGTGCCCCCGACTCAGTCAAATGGGCGGCAACGGCAAGAGTGTCTGCGGGTACAGGCGGTTCCCAACAAATTTTGCGCACAAAATCGGGGGTCAACAGGTTTTCCACCGGAATATCACGTTGTTCGGCTTCTGCAAGCAAAGCTTCTCGAACAGAGGTGAAACGGGCAAAGGCATCGGGATGCCGATCTTTCCAGTTCCTTGGGTTTGGCAACCCAACGGAAGCCCCACGAACCGCGGGAAGATCCTTTGTCGTCGTCCCGTCCTGAATTGCTTTCCACCAGCGGGGAAGTTCCGTGCGACTAAATCGGCCATGAAATTGGCGCAACGATGCCAACTGGTTGACTGTTGTCGGCTCGGCCAGCACCGCAGCAATGATCGAAGATTCGGGCAGAACACGCCCTGGAGCAATATCGCGTTCGCGCGCAAAAACATCTCGAGCGCGCCACAATTCACGTGCAATAGCAAGATTGCGTTGGCCGCGCACGGATTGCAGGCCCGACATGCGACGCCAGGGTTCGGCCTTGGGCGGTGCAGGTTTCCACTGGGTCAGGTGACGGAATTCTTGTTCCGCAATCGACCATTTGTCCGCCTGCACAAGCCGTTCATAAACCGCATCTCGCAGGTTTGGCAGTACCTCGACATCGAGTGCGGCATAGTGCAGCCATTCCTCGGGCAGTGGGCGGGTCGACCAGTTCGCTGCGGAGTGCTCCTTTGCCAGATGCAATCCGAGAAGCTCGGCAACCACGGTGCCCAAGCCCACACGCGGAAGACCCAAAAGCCGTGAGCCCAGTTCGGTGTCAAAAATTCGCGACGGCACCAGCCCCAGCTCAGCGAGGCATGCGAGGTCTTGGGTTGCGGCATGGAAAATCCACTCCTCGTCGCCGATAACATCCATAAGCGGGGACAGATCATTGAGCGCGACAGGGTCGAAAAGGTGTGTTCCGCCTCCGCGTCGGCTGACCTGAATCAGATAAGCGCGTGCTGAATATGTGAAACCGCTGGCACGTTCCGCATCCACTGCGACAGGACCGTGGCCCTGTGACAGCTCTTCTAGAGCGGTGACGAAATCATCGTCAGTGTCCACCACGCGAGGGGGACGGGCCACCGTTGCTGCGGGCAACGGTGTTTCGGCTAGCGGCTCGTTAATGGGACAACACCATCCGGGAGAGGGGGGAAACCGGCCAACGTACACACGAACTCGGCCCACGCCTCGACATGTGCCTGGAAGTTGTCATCCGTGGGCGACCAGGACGCTCGAATTTCGAGCTGGGATCCTCTGCCCTGAGTGGCCATTTCCCCGAACCCTGTCGACACAACCTTGGTAACGGTTCCCGAGGTGTGATCGAATCCAGCACCGTGAGCAGTGAGGGACTCCAATAGCCACGCCCATGCAACATCCACAACGAGCATTTCGTCGCCAATATCGGTTTCTAGCGGAGCCTGAGCAAACAGAATTGCGCGTGAACGGCCGCCCCATCCCGCCGGTTCCTCGGGGTTGTCCAGCAACACCAAACGGCCGGTACCCCGGTCGAAATTTCCGACCCCACCCGTGACATCTCCCATGAACGCAATCGCTCCGGGGGCCAGATTGGTGGGGGCCGCAATCTCGTGTGCGTTGAGGTCCTTCGAGATGTGTGCTGCACGTGCAGATTCGCTGGCGCGTGCAAAAAAGTCGGTCTCGAGGTTCACGCCATCAGAATATTGTCGGCGCTAATTTCCACCGCCGAGGCGCGCCGCTAGGAGTCGTAAACGGTGACTAAATGTGCGTTGCGAATGTGAACTGCACCGTACACAAAACCGTCGTCATCGTGTGCTTCCAATAACGGTGCACCTGATTCGGGGATAGGGCAGGCTACCCCAGAATCGCCCGACACATCGGGTGCAATGGTCTGATACCAGCGGTCGATCAGGTTCGATGCCAGCAGCGTCGACAGAATATCTGCACCCCCCTCGCAGAGGATGCGGCGATAGCCCAATTCCCGCAGAGCGTGGATGATGTCATCACCGCTCAATAAGGGAATCTGCACTACCTCATATTCACCGTTGCTCGAATCAATCCGGTCGGTGGTCACCAAGATGAGTCCTGCATCGGCACGTTCCACGGCTCCCTCGGGCGGGACGCTGGATCGGGACACGATGGCCACCGGAATATCGCGGGGGATAGAGAAAGGTTCACTGCGTACTGTCTGGGCGCCGAGCAACACAATGTCGGCACACGAACGCAACACATGCAAAATTCGTCGGTCGTATCCGCCAGTTAAATCCGCGCTGGTGCCCGACGAACCGACCATCTGTCCGTCGTCAGTGGTGATGACGTTTGACCACACCCATTCGATATCGTCAGATTCCACCCACAGATCCGCGAATTCGTCGAAAGTTTCCAGTTCTGCCGAAAACGGATAGTCCATGTGAAGTGTCATGTATCTATTCTCTCGCGGGTAGGCTGATGGGGTTCACGGAAGGTTTAATTGGTGGCAGAAATACGGTTGGTCGAGCGTTTTCCGCAGTTAACGACCGCACAAATGTTGGCGCACCTCGTTCCGCCGCCCCAGTTCCACAACGCGAGCTTCGAGAGCTACGTTCCGGACGACGAGTATCCCACCCAGGCGTCTACTCGTGATGTGGTCCGAAATTTCTTTACGCAACCGAAATCGTCGAAATTATTCGGCAAGGCGGCACCAGTAGCTGCAGGCATCTATCTGGACGGGGGATTCGGTGTAGGCAAGACGCACCTGCTCGCCTCGGCTTTTCACATGGCCAAGGGGCGCAAATATTTCGGAACTTTCATCGAGTACACCGCGCTGGTGGGCGCGTTGGGTTATGCCAACGCTGTCACCGCTCTGAAGGGTGCGGCCTTCATTGCGATCGATGAATTCGAGCTCGATGATCCCGGTGACACGATGCTGATGACGAGGCTTCTCGGCGAACTAATGGACACCGGGACCCGGGTAATGGCGACATCGAACACCCCACCCAACGCCTTGGGTGAAGGTCGCTTCGCGGCGGCAGACTTTTTGCGTGAAATTCATGCCCTCTCCGCACGATTCACGACCATCCGCATCGATGGTGTTGACTATCGTCACCGTGAGAACACCGGTCGAGCTGTCGTCTGCACACCACAACAGGTGTTGGAATTTGCGGCGAGCGGCGGAGTGGTTGCACACGATGATTTTGCCTCCGTTGTTCGCCACCTGGGGTCGCTTCACCCCAGCAAATATGTTGTGCTGATCGAGGGCGTCGACGCAA
>CALBMG010000258.1 GCA_937896185.1 uncultured Microbacteriaceae bacterium
AGGCGGCCGGTCTCGTCTTTGGCCTGTTCCCAACCTTCGGCGGCGGGGCGCACCTGGGGGCGAATGTTTTCTGCCACTGTGTCCTCAAAACTGTCGTGAGGGTCGCGAAAACAACCCTTTTGTTCTATAACGGTACCGCGAGAGCGAACCGGCATGCACTAGGTTTGTCCTTACAAAGTCGTGAGGACCACAATGACCACTTACCGTTTGGCCGCCTCGGCCGAAATGCTGTTTACCGACCTGCCCTTCCGTCAGCGCGTGCTGGAAATTCATGGCCGCGGGCTCGACGTCGAAATCTGGAACTGGACCACCAAGGACCTGCACGACCTGGCCAGCACCGGCGCAAATTTTGCCTCAATGACCGGATACATCGAAGGCGACCTGCTCGAAGCCGACGGCATCGAGCGATTCCTCGCCACCGCACGCGAATCCATCGAAGCATCGCGAATCATCGACTGCACCCGTCTCAACGTGCACGGCACAGGGCTCGACGGAAATGGCCAGGCGATCCGCCAGCGTCACACCGTGACCGGCGCCGAATGGCTGCGCGGCGCCGACACGCTCGCCCGGTTGGCCGACCTGGGTGCTCAACACAATGCGGTGTTCATGCTCGAAAACCTCAACCTGCTCGTGGATCACCCTGGCACCCCCTTTGCGAGCGCCGAGGACACGCTCGCCCTGGTATCCCACATCGACAACCCCCACCTGCAGCTCAACCTCGACCTGTACCACGCCCAAATTGGCGAAGGCAACCTTATCGAGACCGTGCGCAACTCGCTGCCCTGGATCGGTGAAGTTCAGGTCGCCGACGTGCCCGGACGCTGCGAACCCGGGACCGGCGAAATCAACTACCGCCGAATCGGCGACGAACTGCAAGCCCTGGAATTCTCGGGAGTCGTCGGCCTCGAAGGGTGGGCATCGGGCGATTCACACGAGGCGCTCACCGCGTTTATCGACGCCTTCAGTTGAGCGGAAAACCCACAACGGCGCAGAGGCACTTGTTGCTAATCTGACGACATGAAGGTTCTCGTTACCGGCGGTGCCGGGTACATCGGTTCACACGTGGTGCGGCTTCTCGCGGAACGCGGTGACACGGTCATCGTCGCCGACGACATGAGCGCCGGTGTCTCTCACCGCATAGCCGGTTTCGAGTCACTGCACCTCGACCTGTCCGCCCCCGGTGCACAGCACGCACTGACCGAGGCCCTCAACGATGGCGTCGACGCCGTGATTCACCTCGCCGCTCGCAAAAAAGTCGGCGAATCGGTCGAACTGCCCGAATGGTATTTTGAGCAAAACGTGGGCGGAATGGCGCACCTCCTGGGTGCCATGCGCACCACCGGCGTCACCAAGCTGGTCTTCAGCTCATCCGCCGCGACCTATGGCATGCCCGATGTGCCGGCCGTCACCGAAGACACCGTGTGCAATCCGATCAACCCGTACGGTGAAACCAAACTGATCGGCGAGTGGATGGTCGCCAACGCGTCCCGTGCGTGGGGGCTGCGCGGAGCGAACCTGCGGTACTTCAATGTCGCCGGGGCGGGCTGGCCCGATTTGGGCGACACCGCCGTGGCAAACCTCGTGCCCATTGTCTTTGCCGCGTTGCGTGCAGGCACCACCCCCGTCGTTTTCGGTGACGACTACGCGACACCCGACGGCAGCTGCGTGCGCGATTACGTGCACGTCCACGACCTTGCCGCAGCACACCTTGCCGCACTGGATTATCTCGACACCGAAGAACGCCCGCACGCGACATTCAACGTGGGCACCGGGACAGGATCGTCGGTGTTCGAGGTTCTCGACACAATCCGACAGGTCACGGGCATCGACTTCCCCCACGAGGTTTCGCCTCGTCGCGCGGGCGACCCGCCCTATCTGTGTGCTGATATCAGTCGAATCACGAACACTCTGGGGTGGACCACACAATACGGGTTGCGTGACATCATTGCGTCGGCGTGGGACGCTGCCGCGACATAGCCGCTAGTTAAATGTCAGCTGGTCGGGCTGTGCATAGCTCGATGCGTTGCGCATAAAGGCAACCACTCGGCGATCGACCTTGACGTCGCTGGGACGCAACGGTCGGGACAAATACACTCCGTCGAGCGTCTTAATCCGGCTGAACGCCACATAGGTCTGACCGTCCGCAAAAGCACCATTGCCCAGATCAATCAAGGCGGATTCCAGAGTCTTGCCCTGCGATTTGTGAATCGTTACCGCCCACGCCAACCGCACGGGGAACTGTTCAAAGGTGGCGACGACGTCCTGTTCCACCTTCTTTTCTTCGGGGTCATAGGTGTACTGAATTTTTTCCCACACCACCGGCTCCACCTTGTGGGTGGCGTGCGGGGCGTCATCGGTGGCCACGTGCACGGCATCATCGATCCGCATTACTGTGCCCAGGGTGCCGTTCACCCAACGACCATCGCTGTCGTTGCGTAGGAACATCACCCGCGCCCCGGGTTTGAGTTCCAGGTTTTCATCCGCCGGGGTTTGCTTGCCGAAATCGCCCTCTACCCGTGCATTTGCCGTTTTTGTAGACCCCGCCAGACCCGTCAAAGCAGAACCGTTGAGGTTCGTCACGATGTTGTTCGTGATCGCCAAGGTGATGGTGTCCTCGGGGACGGGCCGGCGAGCGCCGACCGTGTTGATCACATGGGCATCGTCGGCATTCATGGTGCCATTTCGCATGCGATCAAGGATGTCCCGGAACTCGGGTTCGTCCTGACGCAGCACATCGGACAGTTCGACAACGCTCGGTGTTGCTTCCGCCCAGACCTTGGAATCAAAGAACCATTCGCTGGCGTAATGGTCGGCGATGTAATTGCGTTCCGCGGGATCACTGATCACGGGGGACAGCTGATATGGGTCACCGAACATGATGACCTGCGCACCGCCGAACGGCTCATGACGGTTGCCGCGCACCATGCGCATGCGACGGTCCAACCCGTCCAACAGGTCGGCGCGCACCATCGATATTTCGTCGATCACGATCGTCTGCACTCGCTTGAGCAGTGTGCGGGCTTCCTCGGACGGCGGATAAAATTTGGTCTGCTCGGTAATCAGCCCGATGGGCAACCGGAAGAGTGAATGAATTGTCTGGCCGCCCACGTTCAGTGCGGCGACGCCGGTCGGTGCGGCCACAACCAGGGGTTTCTTGGTGTGGCGCACAAATTCTTGCAACAGGGTGGACTTGCCGGTGCCCGCGCGGCCGGTGACAAAAATGTGGTCGTTTGTTGTCTCGATTCGTTTCAGAATCGCTGCCTGCTCGTTCGTCAGGGAAATCGACATGGAACTCCTTGGGCTGAACTTCCAGATTACGGCACCCATGAGGCCCGGGTCGTAGGCTGTACCCATGCGACGGTCGTTATTTGCGTGGGGAATCGTCGTCACCGCGCTGCTGTGTATAGCCGCGGCCACCGTGTGGGTGTTGAACGCTTCGACGTATTCCGCCCACGCCACCGTTGAACGCTATCTGACCGCCCTGGCTGAGGGCCGTACCGGGGATGCCGCCCGAATCGCAGGAGTGGACCCCGATTCGGTTGCACCGCTCCCCTCTGACCCCGATCTGCGAATCACGGGGCCGTTTGTTGCCAGCGGTATCGCTCGGGACGGTGTTGTCGCCGTCGAGGCGCGCGCCACTGTCGCGGGGCAGGCTGTTGAACTTTCAGCCGTGCTGGTTCCTGCACCGGCGTTGGGCGGAATTTTTACCCAGTGGGCTTTCGCCGAGACTCCTACTGGAACTGTGTCCATCGACGCACGTCCGGTTGATGCGGTGTTGGTGAACGGCGCCATCACGTCAACGACAGCGCCGCTTCTGGTGCTCGCCCCCGGTGTGGTGTCGGTGGATTCCGCGTCGAGCTGGTTCGATGTCGCCACCCAGTCCACTGTCGTATCTGCGGGTTCGTCACTGACCGTGTCGGTGCCGCTGCGCCCGTCCGCTGTTTTTCGCGACACCGTCACCGACGCCATCATCACGTACCTGGACGATTGTGCAACACAGACGGTGATGTTCCCCGTGCAGTGCCCGTTCGGGGCGGCAACGGACAACAGCATTCACGACGGACCCCGCTGGACAATCGTCGACTACCCCGCGTTGCGCTTTTCTCGCACAGCGGGGGATATCGCTGACGGTGCGTGGTCGGTGCGTGGCATCGGAGTGGTGGAACTCGAGGCGACCCTCGTCGATAACGCCACCGGCACGCTCTTTCCCGCCGGAACTCGGCAGCAGTTCAGTATCGTCGCCCGTGTGACGGGGCTGAATACGACGTCGCCTCGTGTTACGGTGCTGAACACCGAGTCCGACTAGCGCTCTGTGGTGGTGCGGGCGTCCCGCTCTGCAAGCCGTTCGAGCATCGCGTTGTAATCGTTGAGATCGGCATCGCCGTCCCGCTGCGCTTTACGGTCGCCACGTTTTTGTTCACGCGAATCCGAACGCACCCACGACAGCGCCACCATTGCCGACAGCACCAGCGTGGGGACTTCGCCAACACCCCAGGCAATTCCTCCACCGACTTGTTGGTCGGTGAGGGGGTCGTCGCCCCAGGTGCGACCCATTGCGCCGTACCATTCGGGAATCAGCAGGCTCTCGCCCATCATCAGCGACAACCCAAAGAATGCGTGGAACACCATGGTGCCCATTAACAGGATGAAGCGGACAGGGTACGCGGTGCGATGCGGGGTCGGGTCAATTCCGATGAGCGCCTGGATGAACAGGTATCCGCCGACGAGGAAGTGCACGACCATCCACTCGTGACCAAGGTGCGTGGTCGTCGCCCACGACAGCAGGCTCGAATAGTAGAACACGATCAGCGACAGCGCGAAAACGATTGTCGCGATGAGCGGGTGACCCACAATCGACACCCACCGCGAGTGCACGATTCCCAGCACCCATTCACGGCCTCCCAGGGAACCGTCGTGGCGCGGTTGCACCGCACGCATGATCAACGTGACCGGTGCTGCCAGCACAATGCTGATGGGAACCATCATGGTCAACAGCATGTGCCCGATCATGTGCACGCTGAACAGGTATTCGCCGTACACGGCCACACCGCCGCCCGTCGCATAGACGAGCACTGCCATAGCAAAAATCCAGTTGAGTGTGCGCGATATGGGCCACTGGTCGCCGCGGCGCACCATGCGTCGTACACCAGCCAGGTACCACCACGTGGTGATGATCGCAAACAACACCCAGATCAGGTCAAGTCGCCACGATGTGACGGCCTGCTGCAGGCTCCACGGTTCCGGGACCACTCGACCGGTCAGAATTTCGGCTGCAGTCATGACGCCGTCCGCCGAGTCGTTGACCGGTGTTTCCGTCCGGCCCAACCCCGTTGCGACACCGATGGTCGCGAGCATGATGACAGTCTCTACGACAAAGAGTCGAGCAATTCGGGCGCTGCTCCGGCCCAGTCGCGGAATCGCCCAGCGACGGTAGAACATTCCCAGAGCACCGAGCAGCAGCGTGAGGGCAAACTTTACGAGCACAATCTGGCCATACGCTGTCCCGAACAGGTTGTCGGGTGTGCCGATTCGTACCCAGGAACTGGCAGCACCGGAAACGGCGACAACGAAAAATGAGACGAGTGCGAGGCTCGAATACCGTGAAATCGTGTTGTGGGTGTGAGCGCCGGACATCAGCGCAATCACCAATGCGACGAGCCCGCCCACCCAGATCGAAATGAACAGTATGTGCAGAATCAGGGCGCTGACGGCGACACTGTGATCCGCGCTGCCACCCGAGTGCGCCATTTCTGCGAACGGCCACAGTGCGGCGACGGACAGCACGAAAGCCAGCGCGTTCCACCACGCATTCGTGCTCAGTGCGACGAGAACGCTGACGGCGACGGCGAGTGCGGCCGAGACCAACAGCAGTGTTCCCAGCTCGGTCTCGAACGCGAAGTACTGCAGGTTAGAGGTAAAACCCTCGTCGGTCGACAGCGGCGTCGCATACACCGACAGGAACGACAACACGCCAAAGCTGATGAGCGACAGAACCCAGGCGCCCGATGCCACCTGCACCATGGTCAGCACGCGTCGCGCCGGGACATCGTCCGGCAAAGCCCACAGACGCAGCATCAGCCCGCCGATTACCAGTGCGCATGAAGCCGAAACGATCAGCTTTGCAATGGGCAACCCATAACGCACAGTTTCGCCGGGATCGGTCAGCGGCAAGGGCTCTGCGCCGCCGCCCCACGCGAGTGACCACCACAGTCCCAGAGCCGAAGCACCAAAGCCCACGATGACCCACAGGAACTTTTTCACGCTCACCCTTCGAGCCTAGGGGCAAAAGTAAAAGGGCGAGAGCTTACGCTCTCGCCCTTTCGCAAGTCAGAACTACTTAACAGCAGCCTTGAGCTTCGATCCAGCCGAAACCTTGACGCTCTTCGAAGCGGCAATCTGGATTGCTTCACCGGTCTGAGGGTTACGACCCGTACGAGCGGCGCGGCTGGTGCGCTCGAAAGCGACCCAACCAGGAACGGTGACCTTGTTGCCCTTGGCAACTTCGGCCGACACGGTTGCGAAAAGAGCGTCGAGTACGCCGTTGACGGCGGTCTGGCTCTGACCCGATGCAGCTGCTACAGCAGCGACAAGCTCGGAACGGTTCATTTCGAGTCCTCCTGAGACTGATTGGTTATGTTGCTAGCGGAAACAAGTTCCCGTTAACGCTTGCTAAAGACTACCAAGAAGACTTGGTAACACCAGGCAATTCGCCACGGTGTGCCATTTCTCGGAAACGGACACGCGAGATGCCGAACTTCGAGAGGACACCGCGGGGACGACCGTCGATTGCGTCACGCGAGCGGACACGGATCGGCGATGCGTTGCGAGGCAGCTTCTGTAGGCCGAGGCGTGCTGCCTCTACCTGCTCAGGAGTGCTGTTTGGGTCGACGAGAGCCTTCTTCAGCTCAAGACGCTTTGCTGCGTAACGCTCAACGACAACCTTGCGCTGCTCGTTCTTTGCGATCTTGCTCTTCTTAGCCATTCTTAACGCTCCTCGCGGAATTCGACGTGCTGACGTACAACTGGGTCGTACTTCTTCAGAACTAGACGGTCTGGGTCGTTGCGGCGGTTCTTCTTGGTCACGTAGGTGAAACCAGTGCCGGCAGTCGACTTCAGCTTGATGATTGGACGGATGTCCTTGTCCTTCTTAGCCATTTAGCTGCTCCTTAGATCTTCTCGCCACGAGCAAGCAGCGAAGCAACTACAGCCTCGATGCCGCGAGCGTCAATTACCTTGATGCCGCGTGCCGAAAGGTTCAGGGTTACGTTGCGCTTCAGCGAAGGGACGAAGTAGGTCTTCTTCTGAATGTTTGGGTTGAAGCGACGCTTGGTCTTGTTCTGGGCGTGCGAGACGTGGTGGCCAAACTGTGGGCCGGTCTCAGTCACCTGGCAATACGCTGCCATTTCTTCTCCTTATTAGGGGCAAGCCAGAACGACCGGCTCGAATGAACCTTGGTCAATGGCTTGATCAAAACGTGGTTGCACAATGCCGTTAGACAGGCAACTGCTCAAGTTTAGGCGAGCGGGCGGTCGTTAAGCAAGTCCCGATTAGAAAAATCAGGTTCGACACGCCGCGCAGACGCCAAAAATGTCGATGGTATGCGTTGGAGCGGCAAAACCATGGGCACGAGCGATCTCGTCGGCCCAAGTTTCGACGCGCTCGGCCTCGATTTCGACCGTGGTTCCGCACTCGCGGCATATCAGGTGGTGATGGTGCGCCGGCGTGCAGGCTCGAAACAGGGCCTCGCCGCCCGTGGCCTGCAGGCTGTCGGCCTCGCCGGCCTCGGCAAGATCGGCGAGCGCACGATAAACCGTGGCCAGGCCGATGGTCGAACCGTGGTTGCGCAAGGCCAGGTGCAACTGCTGCGCGCTGACGAAGCCGGTGGCTTCGGAGAGCGCGTGGCGAACCGCATCCTTTTGTCTGGTGTTGCGCTTGGCGGGAACGTTGGTCACGCGGCGACCGCCCCTCGTTCGCGGATTGCGGCGATGCCTCGCGCGATGCCGTAGATGAGGAACGAGATGGTGGTCACGTAAGGGCTGATCGGCAGGCTGGCGCCAACGGCCAACAGGATGCCGCCGAGCACGGCAACGAGCGCGAATGCGACAGCCAGCACGGGAACCAAGACTGGCGACGAAGTGAGCTTGAGTGCCGATGCGGCCGGCGTGACCAGCAGGCTGAGCACGAGCAGTGCGCCGACCACCTGAACACTGGCGGCCACCGACAGGCCGAGCAGCAACATAAAGAGGAACGACAGTGCGCGAGTAGGTACTCCGCGGGCGGCGGCGACCTCTGGGTCGAGGCTTGCGAAATTGAGCGGGCGCCAAATCAGCAGCAGAGTGACGATGACGACCAAGCTGATGCTGGCCAGCCAGACGAGCTGCGGGTCGTTGACCGCGACGATCTGACCGGTGAGCAGGCCGAACTTGTTGGCTGCGCGGCCTTCATAAAGCGAGAGCGCGAGGATTCCGAGACCGAGGCCGGCCGGCATTAGGACGGCCACGATCGAGTTGCGTTCGCGGGCACGAGCACCGAGCCAGCCGATGATGCCGGCGGCCACGAGCGAACCGAGCAGCGAGCCGAACACCACGTCGACGCCGAACAGCAGTGCGATGGCTGCACCCGCGAAGCTCAGTTCGCTGATTCCGTGCACTGCGAAGGACATGTCGCGGTTATTCACGAAGATGCCGATTAGTCCGCCCACGACAGCGAGCAGTCCACCTGCAATAAGCGAGTTGGTGATGAGCGGTAGGAGCTCTGCGTAATCGGTGAAGTCAAAGAGAACCATTAGTGCCACTCCTCATCGGGGTGGTGGTCGTGCTCGTGGGTGCCGAGCACCACGATGCGACCCTGGTTGCGGACCACGTCAATAGGAGTGCCATACAGCTCGCTCAGAACCTCGCTGCGCAGCACCTCGTCTGGGGTTCCGATTCTGAACTTGCCGTTCGCTAGGTAGAGCACGCGGTCGACCATGTCGAGCACCGGGTTAACGTCGTGGGTCACGAACAGCACCGCGGCCTCGTGTTCGCGACGTTCGCGGTTCAGCAGTTCGGCGATGGTCTTCTGCTGCTGTGGGTCGAGCGCGCTCAGCGGTTCGTCGGCAAGGATCAGGCGGGGTTCGCCAATCACGGCCTGACCCACTCGCAGTCGCTGTAGCTCGCCGCCGCTCAGCGTGCCGACGGGCTTGCTGGCAAATTCGCTCGCGCCGATAGCCTCGATCATCTGCGCAACGCGTTTCTTGTGCTGACGCGAGTGCCTCGAGAACGGCAGGTGTGGCAGTCCAAACTCGTGGCCGTCCAGGCCAAAGTGCAGCAGGTCGCGGCCGCGCAGGCGCAGGCCGGAATCCATCGCGCGGTTCTGTGGAATGTAGCCGATGCGTCGGCTGCCGCGTTGGGCGCGCTTGCTTCGCACCGAGCGGCCGAGCACCCGAATGCTGCCCTCGGTCAGTGGTTGTTGGCCGAGGATGGCCTTCAGTAGCGTCGACTTGCCCGAGCCGTTCGAGCCAATCACGGCGATGAACTCGTGCGGCTGAACCTCCAGGTTGAGGTGGCTCCAAAGAACGCGATCGCCGAAGGCCAAGATCGGAAGAGCGT
>CALBMG010000259.1 GCA_937896185.1 uncultured Microbacteriaceae bacterium
GGCGACGGGCCTCGAAATTTTCCATGCAGCAGCACTAGTCCACGATGACGTCATCGACAAGAGCGATACCCGCCGCGGGAAACCTGCCGCACACCGCCGCCTCGAAACGCTCCACGAAGACCAGCAACTCGCAGGCTCCCGTGCCGAATTCGGGGCAGCGGGAGCAATCCTGCTGGGGGACTTATTGCTCGCATGGAGCGACGACCTGTTCCTCGAAACCGCACTCTCCATCGACGCGCGTGATCAGAACGCACTACGCACCGAACTGCGCACCATGAGATGCGACGTCACAGCGGGACAGTACCTCGACATTTACGAATCAGTAGCGTGGCGGAATGTCGCAGAGGCCGACGCACTCAAACGAGCTCAACAGGTCGTGATCTACAAATCAGCAAAATATTCGATGGAAGCACCGTTGGTGCTGGGCGCCATCATTGGTGGTGCACAGTGGCCTCTCATCGACTCCCTGCGAGCGTTCGCGCTCCCCCTAGGCTTCGCCTTCCAGTTGCGTGACGATCTGCTGGGCGTGTACGGCGACAGTGAACAGACGGGAAAGCCGGCGGGAGACGATCTGCGAGAAGGCAAACGGACAATTTTGATGGCCTACGCCCGCAGAAACGCTGACCGTTCCACACGCGCGCTGCTGGACGAGCTCGTGGGCGACCCCGAACTTTCGATCGACCAGATTGATATGTTGCGCACCACAATCACCGCCACAGGCGCGGTTGATGAAGTGGAAAAACTTATCGCTCTGTCGCGCGAACGCTCGCTCGCAGCATTGGACTCCTCGTCAATCGACAGTGAGTCCAGAGGCGAATTGCGTGCTCTGGTCGATGCCATCACCCACCGAAGCGTGTAACACACGTCGCAAATCCCCGCCTTTTCGGCACAATCGGCCAGAATATTGTCGAGCGAAAGGGGCGACAGGTGGACAGTTCAGAACCACAACCTCACGCCCCTCACCCCCTCTTTGAGGGATTAATCCCGCAGCTCCCCAGCCGCACAGAACGTCGTGCAGCCGAACGCAAAACTCGCGTCATTCGCGCGACCGCGCTGGGCACAATCCCTATCCTCATCTCGGGTGTCGTCGCAGCACTGGTCGGAAGTCCCGTTGCTGCGGACGCAAACACCGAAACTCGGCAGCATCCCGCACCCCCGGCGGAACCCGACGTCGATACCTCTGGAGTTCAAAGCACCTCAGGCGCGACCGAACACACAGTTACGGAAGGGGAAAGCCTGCATTCGATTGCCGCAGCGCACGGAATCCCCACAGCGGCACTACTCGCACTGAACGGTTTATCCTGGCGCACTGCGGTCCAACCCGGTCAAGTGCTCGTCGTCAGCAAGAAACCCAAATCCTCGGTTCGTTCCGTGCCCGTCCCCGTCACGGAAATCTCCGCAGCGCCCATCCTTCGATCCGGACAACGGGCGGTGAGCGGGAACGGTGGCGGGGTCATCGCCCCGTTGACCCAGACCATGACGCGCAATGCGCAGATCATCATTTCGGTCGGACGGGAACTCGGCGTCCCTAATTTCGGCATTGCGATCGCGCTCGCAACCGCAATGCAGGAATCCCGACTCGAAAACATCAACTACGGCGACCGAGATTCCATCGGCCTGTTCCAACAACGCCCATCGTCGGGTTGGGCAGCGTCGCCGAAATCATGGACCCGCGGAACGCGGCCATGGCGTTCTATGGCGGACCCCATTCGACCGCCACTACCCGCAATCGTGGACTGCTCGATATTCACGGCTGGCAGACCATGAGCCTGTCAAGGGCGGCACAAGCAGTGCAGGTTTCCGCATTTCCCGATGCATATGCCCAGTGGGAGTCCAGTGCCTGGAATTGGCTTTTCGACCTCACATAGCGTGTGCGCAAAACTGCAGATGCCTTGCTGAATAGACTCGACCTGTGACTACGAATTCCCAAGACCGACTGATTGGCGCGACCATCGATGGCCGCTACCGAATCCAGTCGCGAATCGCGCGTGGCGGCATGGCGGGTGTCTACCTGGCGACCGACCTGCGGTTGGAACGTAACGTCGCCATCAAGATCATGCACGGTCACCTCGTCGACGACCCGGCATACGCACAAAAATTTATTACCGAGGCGCGTCACACCGCCCGGTTGACTCACCCCAATATCGTCTCCGTGTACGACCAAGGCCAAGAGGGCGACATCCTCTTCTTGGTCATGGAGTACCTGCCCGGTATGACATTGCGCGAACTGCTCAACGACTTCGGGCAGCTGACTGTCGAACAAGCACTAGATATCACCACCGCTGTGCTGCAGGGCCTGGATGCGGCTCATCGCGAGGGCATCATGCACCGCGATGTGAAACCGGAAAACGTCATGTTGGTCGACGACGGTCGCATCAAGGTGGGAGATTTTGGTCTCGCGCGTCCCGTCACGAGCGCAACCCAAACGGGTGCGACACTGATGGGCACCATTGCGTACATCTCGCCTGAACTGTTGCAGCGCGGCACATCAGACTTCCGCAGCGACCTGTACTCGGTGGGAATCATGCTGTACGAGATGCTGACCGGAAAACAACCGTTTGTCGGCGAAACCCCCATGCAGATCGCGATGCAGCACGCCAACAACCCGGTTCCCCGTGCGGCCGATCTGGTGCCCGAACTTCCCTATGAGCTCGACGAAGTCATTCAGTGGGCCACCGCAAAGAACCCCCAGAATCGACCCAAGGACGCCCTGGCTTTCCGAGACGGAATTCGCAAGGCCATTGCCCACTCGAAGGCAAACAGCACCGAATCTCCCACGGAAGTGATCGACACGATCGAACAGACACGAGTGCTGGACAGAATCGACACGGCGGCGACGCAGGTAATTCAACGCCCCGATCTCGTTCGGGCATCGACGCCGGAACGTGCGGTGTCGACGAACGCAACGGGAGCACTCACCACACTGTCGGCAAATCGCCAACGTCGCGGCAAACTGTTGGCCATCAT
>CALBMG010000260.1 GCA_937896185.1 uncultured Microbacteriaceae bacterium
TCGAGCGGCACCGTGGTGCGAATCGGTGATCATTCCCGCCTGGCTGCCGGTGTACGAGCGTGCGTCGACGCCCAGCGACTTGATCGCCATCGCGAGCAGGGCGACCGAGATGCGCTCGCCCGTTATGAGAAGCATGTCCATCTCGCGCGGGTCGGGGTTGTCGGTGACCGAGTGGGCCAGGTCGATCAATTCATCGGTGGTGTCCCCCATCGCCGACACGGCGACGACGACGTCGTGTCCCTGTTCCTTGGTCGCCACAATCCGGCGCGCCACTCGCTTGATGCTCTCAGCATCAGCGACGGACGATCCGCCAAACTTCTGGACAATCAGGGACACACGTGCTCTTTCGGGTCAGGGTACAACAAAGGGCGATGGCTTCGTCGCCCGCCCTTCGGAAGATTCTACCGCTTAAGCGGTGCCGCCGACACGGGTGCGGTGTTCGAACGCGCGACCCAGCGTGACCTCATCGGCATATTCGAGGTCGCCGCCGACGGGCAAACCACTGGCGAGGCGGGTGAGGCGAATTCCCAGCGGCTCGAGCAGTCGAATCAGGTAGGTCGCCGTCGCTTCACCTTCGACGTTGGGGTCGGTGGCGAGAATGATTTCGGTGATGCTCGTGTCGCGAAGACGCTCAAGCAACGATCCGATTCGAAGTTGATCGGGCCCAATTCCGTCGATGGGCGAAATAGCCCCGCCGAGCACGTGGTACAGCCCGCGGAATTGACGCGTTCGCTCGATCGCGACGACGTCCTTCGCCTCTTCGACCACGCAGATCGAGTCGCGAACTCGCCTTGGGTCACGGCAGATAGAGCATTCGTCCTCCTGCGAGATGTTTCCACACACCGCGCAGAACTTCACGACGTCGCGGATGGTGTCGAGGAGTTCGGCAAGTCGCTTGGGGTCGTACGCCTCGGTTTGGATGACGTGGAACGCGATGCGCTGCGCCGACTTGGGTCCGACTCCCGGCAGTCTGCCGAATTCGTCGATGAGTTCCTGAAGAATTCCGTCGTACATCGTTAGTCGTCCGACGCGGAATCGTCATCAAAGAGCGACGGACGCGCGTCGTCGTCGTCCGAGGGTGCAACGGCCTCGGGGGCCGCTCCGCTGTCGAGCGTCGCGACGAGCGTTGCGCCGAGCAGGTCGCGAATGACCGATTCCCCCCGTTTTTCGTCCTCGGGCTTCACCGGTTCGGGAGCTTTTGCGGATTCGGCTTCGACAACGGGCTCGACCGGGGTGGTCGGTGAGTCGGACTCTGCCACGTCCGTTTCGGCCTTGCATGCCACGACGATCAGCGGCCATCCGGGTATCGCCTGATATGCCATCAATTGCCG
>CALBMG010000261.1 GCA_937896185.1 uncultured Microbacteriaceae bacterium
GTTCGGGCAGCGGTTCGGGTTCGGAATCCGAGCTTGCCGCTAACGGCGAAGCTCTTGCGGAAACCGGTGCGGGTAACACCGTGATCCCTGCCGGCGCTGCAATCGCCTTGCTGGCTGTCGGTGGAATCCTCGTGGCGCTGCGTCGCCGCACTCGATAACCACATCGAATTCATTACGATGCCCGGAGCCGAAAGGTTCCGGGCATCGTTGCTTTCAGCCGGCGAGCACCGAAGTCTGGCTCATTTTTGTGTTGACAAAAAAACTCACCCTGTTATCGTGAAGAAAGTTCAACGAGTTTGCGGAACTGTCGTAATCACCAACACAGGAGTCACCGATGAAAAAGAACACCACGCTGTTAGCCGCGAGCCTCGTTGCCGCCCTGTCCTTGTCGGGATGCGCCTCGACGACCGACACCACCCCCGAATCGACCGGCGAAATCCCCGTCGAGAACTTCACCATCGCCACCACTCATCCCGCAATGGACGCGTCGGTGGCTTTGGGACTCGAGAACCCGATCGATTACCTTGCCACCGAATATTCGGATTATGTCGCCGGAGTAATCGAAGGCACCATCACCGATGTCGAATACACCGTCGTCACTACCCAAGAGGGCGAGGATGACACCTTCGAGCTCTCGATCACCCACAGTGTGATGACCGTCGAAGTCGCGCGTTCATCGAACTCGGCCATCTCGGGAACAGTGACAGTGGTCACCAACGGCGCCTACCTTCCCGCAGGCGAGGGCCCGGTTGACGGATCCGTGTCGAACCCCGACTCGGGTGCGACGGTCGACATGTACCCCACCATCGGCGGAGGAAAGCCCCCAGTGACAGGTGAAAAGGTCGTGCTCGTGCTGACCACAGCCGAAGGTGTCATGGCGCCACTCGCCGACTACCTGGTGGTCGGCTCGACCTGTGGACGATTCGTGCATGGATCAGACGGCGTGTATGTGCGTGTCGATAGCGAGTCGGGTAACCGCGTGACACTCTCGGATGCATTCTTCGAGGCGGCATTCAGCTAACAAGTGCATGCCGACGATGCCCGGAGCCGAAAGGTTCCGGGCATCGTCGTTTCCAATCGGGGCACAAAGTCCCGTCACGTGGGGATACCCCCAGGGGTAACGTCGAATTGGGTCCATCACCCAGCCGAACCCCAAGGAGTCCGCATGAAAATTGTTGTTATCGGAGGTGTGGCCGGAGGTGCTTCGGTCGCCGCACGCGCTCGTCGCTTGGACGAATCAGCGGAAATCATCATGTTGGAACGCGGACACCATGTGTCGTTTGCGAACTGTGGGCTGCCGTATCACATTGGCGGGGTCATCACAGATCGGTCCCGGCTGTTGCTGCAGAACCCCGACTCGTTGCGTGAGTCATTGAACCTCGACGTGCGGTTGGGGTCCGAGGCCGTCGCCATCGACCGCACAGCCAAAACGGTTACCGTGCGCAATGTCGATACCGGCGACGAGTACACCGAAACCTATGACGCCCTCGCACTGTGCCCCGGTGCCGATGCCATCCGTCCGCCGCTGCCGGGAATAGACCTCCCCGAGGTGCACGTGTTGCGTCGCGTGGGCGACATGGACGCCATCAAGGCGGAACTCGATGCCGCGCTGGATGCTGCTCGTGAATCGAAAACTCGTGTCAACGTCGCCGTAATCGGTGCCGGGTACATCGGGCTTGAGATGGCCGAAAACTTAATTCACCGGGGTGCAACGGTTGAGGTCGTTGAACTCGCCGACCAAATCCTGCCGCCACTGGACCGCGAAATGTCGATCCCCGTCGAACACCATTTGCGATCTCGCGGAGTCCAGGTGCACTTGTCCACCAAGGCTGCCGCGCTCAGTCCGCGCGAAGGCGGCGGGCTGCATGTGGAGCTGGACAACATGTCCACCCTGTCGGTCCATATGGTCATCCTGTCGGTCGGTGTGAAACCGAACACTGCACTGGCTGTTGCCGCGGGACTGGAATTGGGGCCGCGCGGGGGAATCGCCGTCGACACACACATGCGGACCTCGGATCCGTTTATCTGGGCGGTGGGTGACGTTGTCGAAACCCCGCACACCGTGTTGCCGGGAACATATCTGGCACCTCTTGCGGGTCCCGCAAACCGCGAGGCGCGGGTGGCGGCCGAAAACATGTGTGGCCGCGACACCGAATACCTGTCGACCCAGGGCACGTCGATTGTGAAAGTGTTCGACATGGTTGCCGGTGGGACGGGCGCTACGGAACGTCAGCTCACCGCGGCAGGCATGCCGTTTACCACCGCGCACGTGCACCCGTCCGGTCACGCCGGCTATTACCCCGGCACCGCCAACATGGACTTGAAGGTCATTTTTGACCCGACGAACGGCAAGCTGTTGGGCGCCCAAGCCGCAGGTTTCGATGGCATCGACAAGAGGCTCGATGTCCTCGCCACTGCGTTGCGCGCCGGCCACACCGTGTTTGATCTCGAGACATATGAACTGGCGTATGCCCCACCGTTTGGTTCGGCAAAGGACCCTGTGAACATGGCGGGATTTGTGGCCAGCAATGTTGTGCGCGGCGATTTGGTGTTGTGGCATGCACAGGATTACCCGGCCGCGATCGACGGCAAGAGGCTGATCGATGTGCGCACCGCCGAGGAATACGATATTTGGCATATTCCGGGCGCCGAAAACGTGCCGTTGGGTGACATCCGCGAGGCTAGCGAAAGCTGGGACCGCGCCACGCCAATCCGTTTGTACTGCGCTGTCGGTTTCCGTTCGTACCTCGCCTATCGTGCGCTGGTGGGCCGCGGTTTCACCGACGTGCAAACACTGTCGGGTGGCTCGAACACGTTCAAGACGTTCCACGAAGTCGACCTCGATTTCTCGACACCGGTTCCCTCGATCGAAAATTATGCGGAAGCGGAATCCCTGTTCGTGATGCCTCCCGCCGGTTCGGGTGTGAGCATCGACCTCGACTGCACGGGCCTTGCGTGTCCCGGCCCGATCATGAAGCTGTCGGAACAAATGAAGTCCGCAAATTCGGGCGACGAGATTGTCGTGCACGTTTCGGACCCCGGCTTTGCAAACGACGCACCCGCGTGGGCCCGCAAGAACGGCCACGAGCTGGTGAACATAACACCCGAGGGCCCCGGGTACCGTGCCACGATTCGCAAGGGTGGCGCCACTGCCGCACACGCTGGTTTCACCACCCACTCGACCGGACCCGGAAAAACCACCTTTGTGGTCTTCTCGGGTGACCTCGACAAGGTGATTGCGGCATTCATCATCGCCAATGGGGCATTGAGCATGGGCGACGATGTCACCATGTTCTTCACCTTCTGGGGTTTGAACTCGTTGCGCCTGCGCAAACCACCGCGTCGACGACACACACTGCTGTCAAAGGCATTCCTCGCCATGATGCCGGCAGGTGCGGACAAACTGACCCTGTCAAACATGCACATGGCTGGTGCGGGCACCCGCATGATCAAGTGGGTGATGAAGATGAACGGTGTGCACCCGCTGCCCGAACTCATATCCGAGGCCCAATCCAACGGTGCACGAATCGTGGGGTGCACCATGAC
Organism: uncultured Microbacteriaceae bacterium; assembly: GCA_937896185.1. Taxonomy (GTDB): domain Bacteria; phylum Actinomycetota; class Actinomycetes; order Actinomycetales; family Microbacteriaceae; genus MWH-TA3. The sequence continues at coordinate 3,547 of CALBMG010000261.1, forward strand.
GATGGACCTGCTGGGTATCGCCCAAAGTGACCTGTTGCCCGGCGTTGAACTGGGTGGTGTTGCCACATTCCTCGGTGAAGCATCCGAGTCGGGAACGACCCTGTTTATCTAAAAATGTGCGGTGTTGGGCCCGCCTCGATGCGCATTCGGGGCGGGCCCAACTTTTTTGTTCGCCCCAGCGAACATATGGCCGTTTTGCGAAATTTTTCGCCCCTCGATGTGAAACTGCGTGCCTAAACTTGGGATTTGGCACCGTCTGTCGCGCCTGCGAAAAGTGCCGCGTGGATCATCGAACCGCAAAGGAACTCCATGAAACTCTCCAAGGTACTTACCGCCGCTGTGGCGACGGCGAGCATGCTGGCAACCGGCCTCGTCGCTGTTGCCCCCGCATCGGCTACAGCAATGGGCGAAACCAAGTTCGACGCGAACTTGAACCGTGACTTTGACGCCTCGACCCCCGTCGTGGTGCGTCCCGGCGAATCGGTGGACTTGAGCATCAGCTTTACCATCGACGAGCGCTGGTCGAACCCCGTCATCACCCCTGTCACCGACATCGCCGTCGGTGACGTGCTGACCTTTGACGCCGGAATCGTCAGCTCGGCGACTTTCATGAGCGGAAACTACTCGTGGTACGGCACGACAGAAGCAGGCAACGGTTGTTATGCGCCCATGGCGGCCATGGGCTACAACGCAAGCATTACCTGGTCGGCTGACGCGGAAGCCTGTGCTCTGAACTACATTTCGGTGTACCGCAACTACAGCTACACCAACACGACCAACGCTGATGTGAGCATTTCGGCAAACCCCACGTTGACCTCGACCGGGTCGACGACCGAATGGTTCGACACCGATGCCGGTGTCGGCATCAACATGAACGCAACTATTCGCGTTTCAGACGTGACGTCATACACCGCCACCGCGGCCGACAGCTCGATGAACTTCGACATCAACAACATCTGTGTCGCAAACACCTTGAGTGCCGGTGACCGCTTCGTGGCCCAGCTGGACGTCTCCAACGGTTCGGCAATCTTGGGTGACACCAGCGGAAACGGTGCGTACGCAAACCCCCTCAACGGTCGCGCCTATAACGGTAACTACAGCACCTTTTTGAACGACGAGATTGCGATCGCATCGTACGAAATTCAGTCGAACCGTTACCTCATCAACACGGTCTCGCCCCACGGTCTGACCGGCGGAACGGCTGTTGACATCGAGGGAACCGGCATCACCGAACTCGACGCTGTCGACAACTCGTACCTGTACCGCCTGGACGCGGACACCATGTACTTCTACCTCGGCGCCGCCGATATGGCCGAAACCGCAGTAAACGCAGGTACCGTGACGTTCGAAGGTCGCACCGGCTTCATTTACCCCGATGCTGC
>CALBMG010000262.1 GCA_937896185.1 uncultured Microbacteriaceae bacterium
ATACCCAGCTCTTCTAAACCAGGGATGGGGTTGCCATAGGGAGACTCGGTGGGGTTGCCCAGCATCTCCATGATGCGGCGCTCCACCTTGTCGCTCATCACATGCTCCCAGCGGCATGCTTCGTCGTGGACCAGATCGGGGTCCAACGCCAGCACGTTGACGAGCAAACATTCGGCCAGACGGTGCTTGCGCAGCACCGAAACGGCCTTGTCGCGTCCGACATCGGTCAACTGCAGGTGGCGTTCATCGTCGAGGGTGACCAGACCGTCGCGTTCCATTCGGGACACCGTTTGAGACACGGTGGGACCGCTGTGGCCGAGTCGCTCCGAGATGCGCGCACGCATGGGGATGATTCCCTCTTCTTCGAGGTCGATGATCGTGCGCAAATACATTTCGATGGTGTCGATCAGATCGGTCACAATGCTCCCTTCGCGATATGTCAAGCCTAACCGCGAACGAGCACCCATGCGGTTGTTTAGAATTGTGTGATGACCGGCTACCGTATCCCCACTGAACTTCTGCCCACTGACGGACGATTCGGCTGCGGCCCGTCCAAGGTCCGCCCCGAGCAGGTGGAACACCTGATGCGTCACGCCGGACTGTTGGGCACCTCACACCGCCAGAAGCCGATCCGGGAACTTGTCGGACGCATCCGCACGGGACTCGCTGAACTGTACCGACTGCCCGCAGGCTACGAAGTGGTGCTGGGTAACGGCGGATCCACAGCGTTCTGGGATGCCGCAGCATTTTCGCTGATCGAACGACGCAGCGCCCACCTGACATTTGGCGAGTTCGGTTCGAAGTTCGTCAAGGCAGCCTCGGCACCGTGGCTCGAGGCACCCATTGTTCGCGCCGGTGATGCGGGCACGGTGTCGGAATTTGACGGCACCGAAGACGCCGACGTTTTTGCGTGGCCCCACAACGAGACCTCGACGGGTGCCATGGCTGCCGTCACGCGTCAGGGCCCGGCGGGAGCCTTGAGCGTCGTTGATGCCACGAGCGCTGCGGGTGGCGTCGACATCGACATCACCCAAACCGATGTCTACTATTTCGCGCCTCAAAAGAATTTCGCCAGCGACGGCGGACTGTGGTTCGCCATCATGTCCCCCGCCGCAATCGACCGCGTGAACCGAATCGCGGAAAGCGGTCGGTACATCCCCGAATTCCTGTCGCTGAACATTGCCATCGAAAATTCGCGACTGGACCAGACCCTCAACACGCCCGCAGTGGCAACCCTGCTGCTGCTGGACGCACAGATCCAGTGGATGCTGGAATCCGGCGGACTGGCGTGGGCACACCAGCGCACTGCAGAAAGCTCGGGACTGATTTACGCCTGGGCCGAGGCGCACCCCAACGCGACACCGTTCGTAGCGAACCCCGCACACCGATCACAGGTGGTGGCCACAATCGATTTCGATGACACCGTCGACGCGTCGGCCGTGTCCGCCCTGCTGCGCGCCAACGGAATCGTCGATATTGACCCGTATCGCAAACTGAGACGCAACCAGTTGCGCATTGCCACGTTCACCGCAATTGAGCCCCACGATGTTC
>CALBMG010000263.1 GCA_937896185.1 uncultured Microbacteriaceae bacterium
GTGGACCCAGCTGTCGGTAAAAGAGCGGGAAATCATTGCACTGACAGCACTCGACGGTTTGGCCGTCGCCGAGGCTGCATCGACGTTGGGCATCACACCGAATGCCGCCAGTATTCGCCTGCATCGAGCGAAATCACATTTAGCCGAACTGCTCGCGAAAGATTGACGCTCGATGGAACATAAAGAAGATATGACGAACAATTTTGATGACCTGGATGGCCGACTCCGTTCCGCCTTCACCTCCACGAACTCTGCGCCCGACACCGATGTGGTGTCCGATGCGCACACCCGTCGGACAGGTTTCCTGCGGTCGACCCGCGCCACGATGAGCTCACGTTCCCGCAGGGGTGTTGCCGGTGGTGCGGCAGCAGCCGCAATTCTGGCCCTGGGTATCGGATCACTGTCGGGTCAGTCAATTATCGGTGAGCCTCTGATCGTGGCGGCCAGCATGGCCAGCAGCGGTGACGCCAAGGCGATGGAATCGATGGTGACGGATTCGATGATGATTCCCTGGGTGACTTATGACTATGTTGCGGGCGACGGGCTGTCGACAGACGCAGGGCGTGGACACGTCTACAAATTGGAGCGAACCGGTACACCCGAGGCGGTCGCGACGGCGGTTGCTGCGGCGCTCGGCCTGCAGGGCACCGTCCAGAAGTCGGCCTATTTTGATGAACAGTGGCCCAGCTATTTTGTGGGAACCGAGGACGGAACCGCGGAAAGTGTCAGCGTGACCTGGGCCAACACGGGTAACTGGTGGTACTCGAACCCCGCGGCATACCCGCAAACGCAGTGTCCGGAGGTTGTTGCGGGCGAAGCCGAAGGTGCGACGGAACCCAGCATGGGTAACGTGGAGGACGCCGAAGGATCTGCCGATGTGAGCGACGGCGAAGTTCTTGTTGATCCGGCACTCGAATGCACGGAAATCCCGGCAAAATTTGTGGGACCGTTGCCGTCCGACGCAGAGGCGGCTCGTATCGCGGCGGATCTGTTCTCACAGACCGGGCTGGTTGTCGATGCAGCAGATGTCACTGTCGCCCGAGACGAGTGGGGTGTCAATGCCGCCGCGAACCTCGTCGTCGCCGGCGAGGAAATCGCACTGACTTGGATGGTGAACTGGGCCGAAAACGGCGCAATCGCATATGCGAGCGGTCACTCGGTGACCGTGGTCGACAAGGGCGAATATTCGACGGTTTCCGCCGTTGATGCGGTGGATCGTTTGGATGACTGGCGTTGGTTCGGAAGCACGGGACCCGCATTCACCAACACGCATATGTTTGAACCCAATAGCGACGTGCTGCGACTCGAGCCTTCGACGGATGCGAATGGCGAGATCGTGCCCGAGGTCAAGGTCGTGACGGTTGATGAGATGTCGGCCACGAGCCTGATGATGTGGGATCTGAATGGGGATGCGTGGATCGTGCCCGGTTTCGCGACCCTGAATCCGGACGGTTGGTGGAACGCTGTGATTTCACTGGTCGAGGGAATTATCGAACTTCCCGAGCCCATGGATGACGGGGTTGTCGCGTATTAGCTAGACCGAAGCCAACG
>CALBMG010000264.1 GCA_937896185.1 uncultured Microbacteriaceae bacterium
GCAAGCGTCTTTTGCTCCAATGAGTTGTAGGAAACGCTGGTATCGTCGCCCATGATTGATTCAAGTAGGAACAATAACGCCGCTTCCTGCCGCATGAACGCCCGCTGCTCAATGAACTGGCTATCGTTGTTCGACATTTGCAAAACATTCGCCTTGATTCCCTCACGTAAGAAAACCAAATCCTCACCGTCTTTGTGCTGGGTGGAATTCTCGCCGTCATGCTGGACCGTGCACACACCAACCGCCGGCTGCAGAATTTCTCCAACCACGCCCTGCACCCCACACATTCGGCCCATTCCGAGGCACGCCGTCGGTGGGGGCCGCTCATCCTGTGGCGACCATGGTTGCTGACCGCAGGAATCCTGTTGGGCGCGGCAACCGCGGTGAAATGGAGCGGACTGTACGTCATCGCCGCCGCAGGACTGTGGGTGGTCATCGCCGACCTGGTTCATGCGCGTCGCGCCGGGGTGAAATTTTGGGTCAAAACCAGCACGCTGAGGCACGCCCCACTGGCTGCACTCCACCTGCTGCCCGCCGCCGTCCTCACCTATCTGGCCAGCTGGACCGGCTGGTTCGTCACCACCGGTGGATACAACCGGCACTGGGCGGACACCAATGCGACGGGGCTGGCGGAACCCTGGGCGAGCCTCGCCGCCCTCGGTGATTACCACTCCGCCCAGCTGGCCTACCATCTCGCCGAAAACACTCCCCACGGATACCAGGCGAACCCCCTGACCTGGCCACTCATGGTGCGACCCACCGCGTTCTACTTCGACACCAGCTGCGGCACCGGGTGCGCTGAATACATCACCAGTGTCGCCAACCCCGCACTGTGGTGGGCTGGTGTGGCCGCACTCGGATGGCTCGCCTGGCTAACGGCCCGGACCCACACCACACGCTATGTGCCACTGCTCGTCGGAATCGCAGCAACATATTTGCCCTGGGTGCAATACCAAAACCGCACCGTGTTCCAGTTCTACACCGTCCTCATGGAACCATTCCTGATGATCTCCCTCGCCGCAGCGCTCCTACTGATCGCCCAAACACGCCCCCGGTTCGTCACCGTATTCGTCCGAATCGCGACAGGAATCAGCCTGTTCTTCCTCCCCGTGTGGTGGGGCACCCCCATACCGTTGTGGTTCGCCGCACTCCATTACTGGTTCCCCACCTGGGTGTAACAACACCGCCGCCCCCAATGTTGCGTACTGTGTCACACCATGCGGCAACACCCACCGGTTTCGCGTAAATTTGACCCTATGTCTGATCGCGAATACGGATTCCAGACCCGCGCCATCCACGCGGGCAACATACCCGACTCCACGCACGGTGCACGCGCCCTGCCCATCTACCAAACGAGCGCCTACGTGTTCGACTCGGCCGATGACGCAGCCACCCGCTTTGCCCTGCAAAAGTACGGCAACATCTACTCCCGACTGGCGAACCCGACCGTCGCCGCATTCGAAGAACGCATTGCGAGCCTCGAAGGCGCACTCGGAGCCGTCGCCACCTCGAGCGGGCTCAGCGCACAGTTCCTTGTCTTCGCGTCACTGGCCCAAGCCGGAGACCACATCGTGGCCAGCAGCAACCTCTATGGCGGAACCGTCACCCAACTCGACGTCACCCTGCGCCGATTCGGTGTCGACACCACCTTCGTGTCCACCAGCAACATCGACGACTACGCCGCAGCGATCACCGACAAGACCAAAGCCCTGTTCGTGGAAACCGTCGCCAACCCGTCCGGCAACGTCGCCGACCTCGAGGCGCTCGCCGACCTGGCACACTCGCACCACATCCCCCTCGTCGTCGACTCCACCGTCGCGACCCCGTACCTCTGCCGCCCCATCGAATGGGGTGCCGACATTGTCACCCACTCGGCCACCAAGTTCCTCGGTGGACACGGCACCACCCTCGGCGGTGTCGTAGCCGAAGCCGGCCGATTCCACTTCGACCACGACAAGTTCCCCCTGTTCCACGAAACCGTCGAACACTATGGCGGACTCACCTGGGCAGGCAACTTTGGCGAATACGCTTTCCTGACCCGCCTTCGCGCCGAAGGTCTGCGCGACATCGGCCCCGCACTGGCACCCCACTCGGCATTCCTGCTGGCACAGGGCGTCGAAACCCTGGGATACCGCATGCAGGCCCACGTCGACAACGCCCGCAAGGTCGCCGAATGGCTCGCCGCAGACAGCCGTGTCGAGACCGTCAACTGGGCGGGACTGCCCGGCCACGCACACTACGACCTGGCCCAGAAATACCTGCCGAAGGGCCCCGGATCCGTGTTCGGTTTCACCGTTGCCGGAAGCGACAGCGACGACGCCCGCAACAAGGGCCGCGCCGTCGTCGAAAACGTCAATCTGGCCAGCCACCTCGCCAACATCGGTGACGCCAAAACGCTGGTCATCCACCCCGCGTCGACTACTCACGCACAGCTGACCGCCGCACAGCTCGAAGCCGGCGGTGTCGGTGCAGGCCTCGTGCGCATCTCGGTGGGAATCGAAGACGCCGACGACATCATCTATGACCTCGACCAGGCACTCGATGCCGCAGTGAAGGGAGCGTAACCATGAGCACCACTGAAACGGTGAACCTGGCCAACGGACTGACCTGTTCCCTTCCCGCAGACTCGCCGTTGGCGCGTCTGCTGAAATCGAAGCGCACCTGGGTCGGCCCTAACGCCCAGCAACGCCTCGCAATCCTGCGCAAGGCGAAGTCTGTTGCCATCGTTGGCGCATCGCCCAACTCGGCACGGTCCTCGTACTTTGTGGGTAAGTATTTGCAGCAGTCCAGCGACTACCGCGTGTATTTTGTGAACCCCAACGCCAAGGAGATCCTCGGCCAGCCCGCCTACCCCGACCTCGCGTCGTTGCCCGAGGTTCCCGACATCGTGGATGTCTTCCGCAAGGGCAGCGATATTCCCTCGGTGATCGACGAGGTTGTCGCCGTCGGTTCGCCCGTCATCTGGGTTCAGCTGGGAATCTGGAACGAAGAGGCCGCATATTACGGCGAAGAAAAGGGTCTGACCGTGGTCATGGACCGCTGCCTGAAAATCGAGCACGCACGATTTGGCGGCGGACTGCACCTCATGGGATTCGACACTGGCGTGATTTCGTCAAAGCGCCACTAGTCACAAAACTCATCCGCGCGGGCGACTGGGGAAACCTGGTCGCCCGCTGTGTTGCACGGACGGGATACGTAATTTTCTTTCACCCTATTGCGCTGTGTGTGTGAGAGTTATCGTAGGGAACACTAAGAAATCATCACCTAGACTTCGACGGCCACGCAAAATCCGAAGGATGGCGAGTTGTAAATGACAAGTATCCTGCAACATCGCGGTGTCGCGGCTGCCACACTCATGGCGATCGCACTGATGGCATCTGTCATCTACGGCGTGGGCCCCTCTGGAGCCGCCGCTGCGTACATCACCCCACAATCCGAAAGTGACAATTCCGGGCTCATCGGCATCGAGCCTCAGGGCTCCGCGCACGATCCCGGCGATCTGTTTATTGCCTTATCCGGACTTCGTGGTTTCCAAAGCGGCGGCTTGACGAACACACGTGGATTTGAGTTCTACTGGCATGGAGACCTTCCCGAGGCAGCACTCGACCTAATCGAACAGACGGAAACCCGTGGCATCCCCGTGCGCATCATCACCGTGAAGTACTCGGAATCCGAGTTGTGGGGATACATGCGAAACCTGGCTACTGCACTTGGCTCGGAAGGAATCGTGTTAAGTGGTTATGGACCAGGAAACCGAGACAACACTGTCGTCGAATATTTGGGCCCCGAATTGTCACACAATCCAGAGCTACAAGCCCGGGCAAAGGTAATTGCCAACACAATCCTGCCCAACGACATCACCCTCAAGTTCAGTCCTCACGAAACCCCTGTCACTTTCTGAACCTTGAAGAGTTCGCAGAGGATATCGCGCCTTTGAAACCGCGGAATTGCAAAGTGTTCGCCAGCAGGACGGCTTTTACGACCAGTTGCCCTCGTGGGGGTGCACGCCGACACGGCGGTCTTGGTTCAGTGCGCGGATGGCGTCCATTTCGGTCGCGTTCAACGAGAAATCAAAGATGTCGAAGTTTTCACGCAGGCGTGCGGAATGTGCGGTTTTCGGGAAAATTATCAGACCCTCCTCGATGTGCCAG
>CALBMG010000265.1 GCA_937896185.1 uncultured Microbacteriaceae bacterium
GAGCAGTTCCACCCCGACCGAATGGCCAGCCGCATCCTCGACCTGGGTGACATCCTCACGCTGATCGAGCAGGCGCAGAAGGCCTTCGACGAGGAGGACGCTCGCAAGGTTGCGGACAAGATAGCCAGCGACAGCTTTACTCTCAGTGATTTCCTCGACCAGCTCCAGCAGGTCCGCAAAATGGGTTCGATGAAGTCGATGCTCAGCATGCTTCCCGGCGCGGGAAAGATGAAGCAACAGCTGGAAAACTTCGACGAGAAGGAAATCGATCACACGGAAGCAATCATCCGGTCGATGACCCCAGCGGAACGCACGAATCCCAAGCTGTTGAACGGTTCGCGCCGCTTGCGCATCGCCAAGGGTTCGGGAATGACCGTGACCGATGTCAACCAGTTGGTCAACCGCTTCGAGCAGGCTGCCAAGATGATGAAGACGGTCGCTCGAGGGGGAATGCCCAACGTGCCGGGAATGGGGCCCATGCCCGGCGGCCGCCCCAAGCAGAAGCCGGCAGTGCAGTCGAAGAAGTCGAAATCGGGAAACCCGGCGAAGCGTGCCGCCGAAAACGCCGGCCGCTCGCTGCCGCAGGCCCCCACCGGCAGCGGTTTTGGCGTGGGCGGCAAGAACGCTCAGCCCAGCGAGGCCGACCTCGAGACCATGCGTAAGCTGCTCGAACGCGGAATCTAGTCGTGACCCGTATCCCGCCGAAGGTTCTCGCCGCCATCGTGGTGGTGCTTTTCGCGTGGTCGAGTGCTTTCACCTTTATTCGTGCGGTCAGCCCGTACTTTGATGCGGGAAGCCTTGCATTTGCCCGCCAGGCCGTGGCGGTTCCGCTGCTCGCGCTGTTCCTGATTGGCACGAAATGGGTGAAGCCGACGCTTCGCGAATGGTTCCTGCTGGCGACCTTCGGTTTTACCTGGTTCAGTGTGTACATTTTTGCGTTGAACACCGCTGAACAGACTCTCGATGCGGGCACCGCGTCGTTCATTGTGAACATTGGTCCGCTGCTCATCGCTATCGGCGCCGGAGTTTTCCTGCGCGAGGGCTTGCCTCCCAAACTTATGCTCGGTGCGGTGATTGCGCTCGCCGGTGTGGGCATTATTGCGTGGTCGACCGGCCAGGCCGAGCATCTTGATCTGTCCGGAGTTGGCTGGGCGCTTGTCGCCATGCTGTCGTACACGGTGGGGGTGCTGACCCAGAAGCCCACCCTGCGCAGGTTGCCCGCCTCGCAGGCGACCTTCATCGGTGCCACATTTGCATTGCTGCCGTTGGCTGTGTTTGCGCCCACCGCACTGGAGCAAGCGCAGGCTGCACCCGCCGCTGCGCTCTTTAGCGTGATCTGGTTGGGTGCAATCCCCACCGCGTTGGGTTTCGGCCTGTGGGGTTACGCGCTGAAACGCATGCCGGCCGGCCGACTGGGCGTCTCGACCTACCTGGTACCTCCGCTGGTGGTCGTAGAAGCGGCCCTGTTCCTCGGGGAATACCCGGAACCCCTCGCCATCGCCGGTGGCGTGCTCGCACTGGTCGGTGTCGCGGTATCTCGTAAAGCCTGACGGTTCGCATTTCTCGCGTTTTTCTGGCAGACTGGGGGCTTAGTCTGTGTCGTCGGACCCTCTAACCCGGCGTTTCAGCATCCTGCTTCCGCACTCATGCACCCCACGTGTGAGCCGCGGTGCGTGTTCAATCGCAAACAAACTGGAGAATCGTGGCTGTAAAAATCCGCCTCAAGCGCATGGGTAAAATCCGTGCACCCCACTACCGTGTCGTCGTAGCCGACTCGCGCACCAAGCGCGATGGTCGCGCCATCGAGGAAATCGGCAAGTACCACCCCACCGAGAACCCTTCGTTCATCGAGATCAACTCCGAGCGTGCTCAGTACTGGCTTTCGGTTGGCGCACAGCCCACCGAGCAGGTTCTGGTTCTGCTGAAGCTGACCGGTGACTGGGGCAAGTTCAAGGGTGACGCAAACGCAAAGAGCACCGTCCTCACCAAGGAATCCAAGGCCGAGTTCGTGGCCGACGACAAGAAGAAGTCCGTCGTCAAGCCCAAGGTCGAGAAGCCCGTAGTCGTCGAAGCCGAGGCTCCTGCCGAGGAAGAAATCGTCGAAACCGTCGTAGCTGACGAGGCCGCAGAGGCCCCCGAAGCAGCAGTTGAAGAAGTTGCAGCAGAAGAAGCCGCAACCGAAGCAGCTGACGAAGAAAAGGCCGAATAGTCTCATGCTGGCGGCCGCCCTCAAGCACCTGGTTTCTGGAATCGTAGATCACCCCGAGAGTGTCACCGTTTCGGCGAAGAACACCCCTCGTGGCGACCTTCTGGAGGTCCGTGTGCACCCCGAAGACCTCGGTCGAGTAATCGGGAAGGGCGGCCGTACGGCAAAGGCTCTGCGCACTGTTCTTCTTGCCGTGGCCGATGGCCGCCGCGTGCGTGTTGACATCGTCGACACCGCGGAATAATGGCAGAAATTATCGCGCCCGAATCGGGGCTCCGTGTTGGGCGTTTGCTCAAAGCTCACGGGCTGAAGGGCGCAATCAAGCTTGAACTGTACACCGACGATCCCGATTCACGTTTTGTGCCGGGAACGGTGTACACCCTGCAGGTTCCCACGGATTCGCCGTGGTTTGGTCGCACGCTGACCTTGACGGAACTTCGGTGGTACAACGCCAGCCCCGTCGTGTTCTTTGACGGTGTCGTCGACCGTGATGCCGCAGAATCCCTGGCCAAGGCGATTCTCTGGGTGGACGACGTCGACGCTCGTCCGGACGAGGACGACGCGTGGTATGACCACCAGCTCGTAGGTTTAACCGCTCGCCGCGATGGCGTGGCCGTCGGAACGGTGGTCCGTATCGACCACATGCCCGCACAGGATTTGGTCATCATCGAGTCGGACGGCCGCGAGGTCATGGTGCCGTTCGTGAAAGCTATCGTGACCAGCGTTGATATCGCTGCTGGTGTGATGGACCTGAATCCTCCCACCGGTTTGTTCGAGGACATCGTCGACGATGGGCCCGATGAAACTTACACCTCGGCGCCCGCAACCGAATCTTAAACTGGTCCCATGCGTTTCGACATCGTGACGATTTTCCCCGAGTTCTTCGGTGTGCTCGACGTTTCGTTGATCGGCAAGGCGCGCGAATCGGGTCTGATTCAGACGGGCGTCCACAACCTTCGCGATTTCACGCACGACGCCCACCACACCGTTGATGACACCCCGTATGGCGGTGGTGCGGGAATGGTGATGAAGCCCGAGCCGATCTTCGAGGCGATCGCGGCGATCCAGCCGCTCGCCGCCGAGCGCGCCACCGTCGACCTCGCGGCCGAGCTGCTGCGCATCCAGGCGACGACGATCCGCCGCAACGGCATGGGCCTGCCGATCGGCATCGGCGCACCCGGGTCGACGGACGCCGACATCGAGAAGCTGGCGCAGATGGCCCAGGGTGCCCGTGCCGGCGAGAACGCTGGTGGTGCCCTGCCCAACGGTGCCGACATGAAACTGCTTGGCGTCCAGGGCAACATGCCCGATATCTCGCGGGCGATCGAGTATCACGACGAGATGATCGGCCTGGCCGGTCTGGCGCACTTCCTGAACTTGTCCAAGGGCGGCTCCTACGCGCTGGCCAGCGTCCAGGCGGACATGTTCGTGCAGGCGGTGCAGACCCACGCCGAGCAGATCCGCGACATCTTCACCGCGCACGTCATCGAGGACCTGGTCGACGTGAACTGGGGCCCCGATGAGCCGTCACCGCGCCTGATTTTCGATCCGATCGGGTCGCATCAGGACGCCACCGCAGCCGCGCTGCAGCTGCTGGTGCAGGCCGGGCTGCTGACACCGGACCAGGCGATCGAGCAGTCGGTGCGTCAGCGTCTCGGGTTGCCGTCGACGGCGATCGCGGCGCCGCTGAGCGAGCACACCAGCGTCGGTCCGACCG
>CALBMG010000266.1 GCA_937896185.1 uncultured Microbacteriaceae bacterium
TCCAGATTCTTTCCCCTTTTCTATTGCATCACGCGAGGCGATAGACGATAGTGATTCCAGACGCGAACGACACACACAAACGAACAAGACGACACCTCAAACAAAGGAACGAACGATGACGACGAACATCACAGCCGGAATTGCGGAGATTGAATCGGCCCTCGGCCCTGCGTTGTGCAGCGACAGCAACCCTTGCGGCGCGGTCGTGCAGTACAACGAGGGCGAGGCGAAGCCGTGGCGGATCGCCGACGACCACGCCAGCGAGGAACTTGACACGCTCGATTCCGCGCTGGCCGCTGCGAAAGAATGGGCGAAGTATTATTCCGAGTAGTCCGACCACAGCCCCCGCCGCGTAACCGGGCCTCGCAACCCGGACGGGGGAATTGACGTTCACGAGAGCAAATCAATCAAGGGAGCGAATCATGGCAACGTATTTTTTCATCGGTGACGGGTCGGAAGTGCTCGGTTGCGAATCGAGCATCGAGAACGCGCAAGCCCGCCTCAAGGAACTGCAAGCGGACACGGATGACGACCTGTCAATCTACGAACGCGACCCGTCAGAGACGACGACGGACGCAAACGGCGCGACGGTGTGGGCGAATCCCGCCGAACGTGCAGTCGCGGAAGCTGAATACGATCTGCCGACGCTGGAAGAGGTGAGCAAGTAGCTATCGACTACACACCCCCGCAGCAATCGTGCGGCGGGGTGATTCAACGTCCAGCGAGTGACCGACTCGCACAAGGCAAAGGCAGACTAGCACACAGTCCCGCGTGAGACGGTCACGCACGAGGAGCAACAATGCCCCCGCCCCGAATCTCAACCGCTGAAGTCGCCGCCTCAATCGGCTGCGCCCCGACAACCGTCACCCGCCGTGCCCGTGAGCTTGGGCTTGGCAAGCTGGTCTTTGGTCGCCTCGGGTTTACGCCCGGTGAGGTCGAGAAGCTGCGCGGCGTCGTGCAGGATGGGCCGGGTCGGCGGCATGGGTCGAAGAACAAGCCGAAGGGGGAGAAATGAGCGAGGAATTGCCGGACGAGTGCTGTGCGAAGTGTCGGTTTTACGACCGGGATGACTACGACGTTATTGACGGCGATAAGTTTGGATTCTGTCGCAGATATCCGCCGAGCATCAACTTTGAGCGATGGCGAAGAGAGGTCGGGCTTAATCCAGTCTGTGGTGTGTCTCCTCCGGTCTGGGAACATGACTGGTGCGGTGAGTTTCAGCCGCGTCAGCCGGACAAGCCCGCGTGATCGCACCTCACCGACCAATCCAGTTTTGCGACCCATCCCCTGTCGATGTCCGCAAAGAAATTCGGGTCGAAGTCACCGCGCTCGCCGCCGTGGTGCAGCACTGTTTGCCGGAACACGCTGGCCCGCAGCAGGACGCAGCCGAACCCGCTTCCACCAATGACCTGCACACCGTCACGCGGCTCGGTCAGCACTCGCGTTTGCGTGTCCCACGCGACATAGCCGGACTGGTATCGCGATCTGTACGCCCCGCACACGCTCACCGTGTGATCGTCAATTGACCGCATCAACCGGTCTATCGCGTCCACAGGCGGCAACACGTCGTCTTCCACGATCAAGACGTAATTGGTAGTGACGCGCCGTCTGATTTCGTTGTAGATACGCGGCATCGCTCGTTGGACGCCTCGGTAAATTTCCTCTCTGTTCCTGTCCGCGTCCGCCAGACCGGGTAGGCCAACATCCAGCCGCAGGTATTGCACGTCGTCGAAGGGACAGCCCGCGACCCAGGTGCGGACCTGTCGCCCAAAGTCCTCGTCCGCCGAGGTGTTGACCAGCACTAGACGCACTTGATGCGTCGGCCAACGTTGATGCGTTAGCCAGTCGGCCAGCCTCGGCCACCATTTGGCCCGGCCTGACAACGGCACCGCAATCGTGATCGTCTGCCGCTCCATCGCGGCAAGGTCGTAATAGCTGGCCTGCCGCTGGACAATTCGCCACGACATCGACCCTGCGTGCTTCCGGTAGTGGTACAGGCTCGGTGATTTCACCGCCCGCCAGCCGGTCGCCATGATCGACCGCCAAAGCTCCCAGTCTTCCAGCGACAATGGCAGCTTCGGACGTTCCAGCCCCCGCACGCTCTCGACCGCGATTCTCCGAACCACGCTCCCGGCATGGATGTAATTCTCTCGCGTTATGTCCGCTTTGGCTGGGTCGCGAGGGTGAACCATCCGCCCGGAATCCGCCCCGAACGTCATCATGTCCGTGTAGGCGATTGCGGCCCCCGGATCGGCATCGAGAGCCGCCACGGCCCGTGCAAGGTAGTCCTCGGCGATCTTGTCATCCGCATCGAGGAAGCACAACAGAGGGGCCTTCGTGGCACGCATCCCGGCCAGCCGCGCGAGGTTGACGTTTCGGCAATCGACCCCGATCCGTCGCACTCCGTATCGCTCGCACACCTCAGCCGTGTCGTCGGTCGATGCGTCATCGACAACCACGATTTCGGCAGGCGTCATCGTCTGTGCGAGAACGCTGTCCAAACACTCGGGCAAGAACCTGCCGTAGTCGTGGCATGGGATGACCACCGCCACCGGCGCGGTCTGTCTCTCCGTCGTGCGGTCCTTGCATTTCTTGCACACCGCCAGACCAGGTACGGCGCGGTTCTGCACCGAGCACTCGCCATGCTTCGCACACGAGAACACGTCGAACAACGGCCCGCCGACGCATTGTTCCAGCCGACAGCGTTCCTGTCGCGTGACGATTCCACGGTGGA
>CALBMG010000267.1 GCA_937896185.1 uncultured Microbacteriaceae bacterium
GAACCTCACCGGTGCGGTAGACCTCCATACCGGCTTCAATGCCGGTGAATTCACCGAGGACTACAACACCGATCTCGCGCTCGTCGAGGTTCAGTGCTAGACCCAGGGTGCCGTCCGAGAAACGCAATAGCTCGTTCGCCATCGCACTAGGCAGGCCCTCGACGTGAGCAATACCGTCGGCTGCGTCGATGACGTAGCCAACCTCTTGCTTGTCAGCACCTTTCGGCTCAAAGGACGAAACGAAGTCCTTCAGGGCATCCCGAATTTCATTCGGGTTGATCTTGAGCTCTGACATTGGTTCCTCTGCTTCTTTTGGTTAGTTCAGTTGCAATCTTGCGTGGTTAAGTTTGGTGAGAACGGTGGCGTCAATGACTTCACCATTCACGGCGACGTGAACGCCACGATTTTCCCGCGCTCAACTCTCAAACCCATACAGGCGGTGGCTGCGTTGCGCGCTGGCGCATCCCTGACAGGGGCCGAACTTGTGCTCTCAACGGCCAGCCACTGTGGCTCCCACCGCCACACCGACGTGGTCGCTGGAATGCTCGCGCACGACCGCCTCTCCCCCGCCGATCTTGCATGCCCCGCACAATGGCCTTTGGGTTATTCCGAAAAGGCCGAACGCATAGCGGAGGGCGAAACAGCCCAGAGCATCACCATGAACTGTTCGGGCAAGCATGCGGCGTTCCTTCGGGCCTGTGTAGTCAACGGCTGGGACACGCACACATATCTGAACCCCGCGCACCCGCTTCAAGTGGCAATCCGTCGCACCGTCGAAGAATTCACGGGCACCACGGAACTGTGGCCGGCAATTGATGGGTGCGGTGCGCCGCTGTACGGAATGACCCTCGTCAATCTGGCCACTGGAATTTCGAAAATTACCGGCGGGTACGATGCCGATGCCACCCGACTGTTCGAGGCAGTACGAGCCAACCCATGGGGAATCGACGGCGAAGGCCGCGACAACACACGGGTTATCGAGGCCACTGGCGGACTCGCCAAACTCGGTGCCGAAGGTGTTGTCATCGTCGGAATGCCCAGCGGTGTTGCCGTCGCCGTCAAATGCCTCGACGGGTCACAACGCCCCACCACCGCGGTCGCACTGACCTTGTTGGCTCGAGCCGGCGAGATCACTCACCAGCAGGCAGCAGAACTCATCGACGAGCTTGTTGACCCCATCACCGGGGGCCAGGACATCGTCGGCCGTCTCACGGTCGAGCTCTAGGCCCAACACACATGTCGCCCACCCACGGTGGACGACATGTGCCGTGAATCGGACCGATTAGGTCGTGATACCCAGCTTCTTGCGACGGATTGCGCCGCCAATCTGGGTGATCAACACCAAGGCGATGGCCAGCAGGAAAACTCCCGACGCAATCACATTGGCCTCGGCGGGGATACCACGCGCAGCTGCAGATCGGAA
>CALBMG010000268.1 GCA_937896185.1 uncultured Microbacteriaceae bacterium
AGATTGCCATGGTCATACCGCGGTCCTTGAACGACCCGGTGGGGTTCATGCCCTCATACTTCACATAGACATCGGCACCCGTGATTTCGCTCAACGCACGAGCGGGAATCAGAGGCGTGCCGCCCTCGCCCAGAGTGATGATGGGAGTCGCCTCGGTTACGTTGAGACGATCGGCGTATTCGCGGATAACCCCGCGCCACTGGTGTGCCATTACAGACCTTCCACTCGAAGAACACTGGCAACGCCCACAACGACGGGGCTTGCTTCTAATGCTGCAACCGTCGCGGCGAGATCAGCTTCGGTCGCCTCGTGCGTGCCAATAACTAGCGTAGCGGTGGGATTCGTGGTCTCGGAACCATGAGTCTTCTGCTCCAGGGTCTCGACGGACACCTCACGCTCGCGGAAAATGTTGGCAACATCGGCCAGCACACCGGGTTCGTCGGTCACGCTGAGTGTGATCTGGTAGCGGGTTCGGATCATGCTGATCGGCAGGACCGGGTAGTTGGCGTGTGTGCTCTCGCCCACACCGGGTCCTCCGACGACGTGACGGCGGGCTGCCGAAACGAGGTCACCAAGAACCGCGGACGAGGTCTGTACTCCACCGGCACCGGCACCATAGAACATCAGCGGGCCAGCGGATTCCGCTTCGACAAATACTGCGTTGTTGGCGCCGTGCACAGAGGCAAGCGGGTGGGTGTCGGGAATCAATGCAGGGTATACACGGGCGCTGACGCCTTCAACTCCGTCCGCATCTGTGATGCGCTCACAGATTGCGAGAATTTTGACAACATAACCGGCCTTACGTGCGGCTTGTACCTGCTCGCGCGTAATCTCGGTAATTCCTTCGCGATAGACGGCGTCTGCAGGGATAGTGGTGTGGAACGCCAATGATGCGAGGATGCACGCCTTCTGCGCGGCGTCGTAACCACCGATGTCGGCGGTCGGGTCGGCTTCGGCGTAGCCCAGTTCTGTGGCGATGGCCAAGGCGTCTTCCATCGATTCCCCGAGGGTGTCGATGCGGTCGAGGATGAAGTTGGTGGTGCCGTTGACGATTCCGAGGATGCGGGTGACGCGGTCACCGGCGAGGGAATCGCGCAGGGGTCGAATGATGGGGATTGCCCCACCGACCGCCGCCTCGTAGTACAGCTGAGCGCCCACCTGAGACGCAGCCTCGAACAGTTCGGGACCGTGGTGCGCCAGAAGTGCCTTGTTTGCGGTGATGACGTCGGCGCCCGAGTTGATGGCGGTCAGCAACAGCGAACGAGCGGGCTCGATGCCGCCCATCAATTCGATGACAATGTCGGCGCCGAGGATCAATGACTCGGCATCGGTAGTCAACAAGTGGCGGGGAATATCGGCGGTTCGCGGCGAATCGAGGTTACGCACGGCGACTCCCGCAAGCTCGATTCCGGCACCGATACGGGCGGCGAGCTCGTCCCCGTGGTTGAGAATCTGGTGCGCCACCTGTGCGCCGACACTGCCGGCACCCAGTAGTGCAATTCGTAGGTTGCGGTATTCGATCATCGGGAATCCTTTCCGATTTCCATGTCTCGTTCCATGAGGTCAGCGACGGTGTCGCGGCGCACAATCAGTCGTGCACGACCGTCGCGCACCGACACGACGGCCGGACGCAACAGGAAGTTGTAGTTGTTCGAGAGTGACGCGCAGTATGCACCGGTGGCAGGAACTGCGAGCAGGTCACCTCGGTGAATGTCGCCAGGAATGTATTCGTTGAGAACGACAATGTCACCGCTTTCGCAGTGCTTGCCGACCACGCGTGCGAGAACGGTGTCTGCATCGGATTCGCGTGAGGCCAGGCTGACCGAATATTCGGCGCGATATAGGGCGGTGCGCATGTTGTCGCTCATTCCACCATCGACGCTGACATACGTGCGGGTTTCCGGCTCGCCCGCATCGGTGACCAACACAGGTTTGATGGTGCCGACTTCGTAGAGCGTAATTCCGCTGCGGCCCACAATCGCACGCCCCGGCTCTGCGGCAATGGCGGGCACATCAATGCCCAGTTCAGAGCAGATGAGCGCAACTTCCGAGACAATGGCCCGTGCGATGTCTTCGAACGCTGTGGGCTCGTCGACGCGAGTGTATGCGATGCCGAATCCCCCGCCCAAGTTCAGCTCGGGAACAGGGCCGCCAGTCAGAAGCTCAGAGTGGACGGCGAGAAGTCGACGAGCGGCCTCGCGGAAACCATCGATTCCAAAAATCTGCGACCCAATGTGAGAGTGCAAACCCACAAAATTCAACGACCCGTGTTCACGAATGTCGCGAACGATTTCCGCAGCCTGCTCGAGCGAGACACCAAATTTTTGGTCCTCGCGAGCGGTGGCCAAGTATTCGTGGGTGCTGGCGTGCACACCGGAATTGACTCGAAGACGAACGTTTTGCACCGCACCCACCGAGGCGGCGGCCTGTGCGACGCGTTCAACCTCATCCGCCGAGTCAATAACGACGGTGCCAATACCGACGGTCGCTGCACGCACCAGTTCGGCGTCCGACTTGTTGTTCCCGTGCAGTCCCATGTGTGCGGGGTTCATGCCCGCGGCGAGAGCGACTTCCATTTCGCCAGAACTCGCGACATCGAGCCGAAGACCCGATTCGCTGACCCAACGCACGACAGCACCGGACAGGAATGCCTTGGACGCGTAGTACACATGGGCCTGGGTCCCCGCGGCCGAAGCGGCAGCATCGAAAGCTTCGCGCATGCGGGTGGCGGTATCCCGGACACTCTGTTCGTCATACACATACAGAGGCGTACCGAATTCGGCAGCCAGATCGGTGACGGACACCCCGCCAACGCTGATCGCACCGGACTGGTCGCGAACGGCGGTCTGTGGCCACAAACCGTCGACAAGCACATTTGCATCAACCGGCGGCAACAGCCACTCGGGTGCAAGCGAATTGGACATGGAACACCTCACAAGGAACACGAAACGGTGAGGCGAGCGAGCCCGGATTGACCCCTGAAGCCGTGTTTAGTCTAGCGAATCCTGTGCACGCGCAAGACTGTCTTCTGCGGCGACCCACGCGAGCATCGCGCACTTGACGCGAGCAACAAATTTCGAGACCCCGCTCAAAGCCGCCAGATCGCCAAATTCTTCCTCAGACAGAGAAATCGCCCCACGCGAACGCATGGCCTCGCGGAAACCGGCCGCGAATTCCATGAACTCGGAAACGGTCATGCCTGCGGCCTCTTGAGACAACAACGAAGCCGAGGCCTGTGAGATCGAACACCCCGAACCTTCCCACTCGAAACCGGTGATGATGTCCCCCGAGGTGTCGAGACGCACGGTGAGATTCAGTTCGTCACCGCAGGTGGGGTTGTACTGGTGGGATGGCGTGCCGCCGTCGCCCAAACCGAAACCCACCTTGCGCTTGTTGTGGTCCAGGATGATCTGCTGGTACAGCGATTCCAGTGACATTAGGCCTCCCCAAAATAGGCGCGAACCTGTGCGAGCACGTCCACTGCGAATTCGATTTCGGCACGGGTGGTGTGCATTCCCACCGAGAATCGGGTTGACGAGTCGACCCCGAGGCGACGGTGCAGAGGCTGAGCGCAGTGGTGCCCGACACGCACCGCAATACCCCGGGAGTCGAGGAACTGGCCCACATCGTGGGGGTGAACTCCGTCGACGGCGACGCTGAGGAGTCCCACACGTTCCACGTTGTCACGCGTCCCCAGAATTCGGATGCCGGGCAGCGGCTCGACGAGGTCGTACAGCAGTTTGCCGAGTTCCCGTTCATGGGCAGCAATGGACTCGAGCCCAATAGCCGAAAGCACGTCAAGGCTCGCAGCCCACCCCACGGCCTGCGACAACCGCGGCGTGCCGGGTTCGAATTTGGCGGGAGCGGGAAGGTATTCGGCTCGTTCATAGTCGACGTACGTGATCATGGACCCACCAAAAAGCGTCGGCGGCATCAGGTTCAGCGCCGACGTGGTGCCGTATAGCGCACCGATGCCGGTAGGCCCATACATTTTGTGCGCCGAAAAAGCTGCAAAGTCGACGCCCAATTCTGCGAGGTTCAGCGTCAGGTGTGGAGCGGACTGGCACGCATCAAGCATGACCACAGCACCCACCTCGTGTGCGGCATCCGCGATGTCACGAACCGGATTCACAATGCCGATCACATTCGATACGTGCGGGAATGTCACCAGCTTCGTTCGCGCGCTCAACACATCCCGAACGGCCTCCACGGTAAGCACACCACCATCGTCGACCGCGGCCACACGAATCACGGCACCCGTCGCACGGGCAAGTTCCTGCCAGGGAATCAGATTTGCGTGGTGCTCCAATTGCGTGAGCACGATTTCATCGCCCGGTTGCAGCCGGAAAGGGCCATCAACAGGGTGAAGTCCCAGGGAAGCAGCGCGGAAACCGTTCGCCACAATGTTGAACGCATCCGTCGCGTTCGACGTCCACACAATATTCGCGGGACGAGCGCCCACGAAATGCGCCACAGTGGCACGAGCCTCGTCAAATTTTTCGGTCGCCTCGGCCGCCAACGTGTGTGCACCACGATTGACCGCAGCCATCTCGTGAGACGAGAAATCGAGTTCCCGGTTCAACGCGATGCCCAGTTTCAGCGAAGTTGCCGCAGAGTCCAAATACACCAGCGGGACCCCGTTAACGGGGACCGACAGCTGCGGAAAAAGCCCGCGAACATCATTCACGGGAAAAGCTGGCTTCGGTGTGGTCATGACCGTTCAACCTCGATCGCGTTCACGAAATTCCCTACATTCGTTCCGGAGCGCTCACGCCCAACAGGTCAAGCCCGTTGCGCAGAACCTGACCGGTGGCGTTGTTCAGCCACAACCGTGTTCGGTGCGTGTCGTCCACGGAATCATCACCCTGCGGTGTGACACGGCAGTTGTCGTACCAACGGTGATAGTCGGCAGCCAACGATTCGAGATAGCGAGCCACCCGGTGGGGTTCACGCAATGCAGCGGATTGGGCGACAATTCGAGGGAACTCGGCCAACGAATTGGCGAGTTCGGATTCCGTATCGTGTGTCAGTAGCGCCGCATCGAACACCGTGGTGTCGACA
>CALBMG010000269.1 GCA_937896185.1 uncultured Microbacteriaceae bacterium
CCTTGCGCTTCGCGTCGCGCGTGATGGTCACCTGGCTCCCGAGCCACACCATCTGCCCGCACTCCTTGGCGGTGTCCTTGATCAGCGCGGTGACGCCTGCGAGGACGCGCTCTTGCGTCTCTTCGTTGCGACCCTTCGCGGCCATGCGGAGCAGCTGCGCGTAGTCGATCAGCACCACGCGGGCCCCGCACTCGATCGCTGCGCTGCGCATGGTCTGGCAGATGGCCTCCGCGTCGGCGCCGTGCTCGACCACGGCGCGCTGAAGGTCGACGATGTTTGCGGGTTCGAGGGGGTTGGCCTCGTGGTTGGGGAAGTTTCCGTCCAACTCGAAGTACATGGGGATAATTTCCAGCGGCAGTCCGGGAAGTCCGGCAGCGGTTTCGAGCACAGCGGGGACGGTCATTCCGCCCATACCGTTACCCGCATCGACAACAACCGTGAGCGGACGGATGCCGTCCAGCGGTACGAGGGTGCGCAGGTACTGTGCGTAGTCAGCGAGCACGTCACGAGTCGATGCAGTGCCGGGGGTGTCGACGGACGTGATTCCGTCCGTAAGGTACACAATCGCACGGTCACGAATCGAGGCAAGTCCCGTGTCCAGGCTGATTCCCTGAGCTCCGGCGCGGGACAGCTTGATGCCGTTGTATGCGGCGGGGTTGTGCGATGCGGTGAACATGGCCGAGGGTGCGTTCAGCGTTCCCGAGGCGTAGTACGACATGTCGGTCGAGCACAATCCGATGTTGATGACGTTGGCACCACGAGCAGTCGCGCCTGCAATGAACGCGTCAACAAATCCAGGCGAGGAGTCGCGCATGTCGTGGCCGACGATGACGGATGAACCCGCGGCACCGACCTCGTCGACGAAACCTGCGGCGAGCGCGGCAACCACGTCGGTGGTCAGCTCGGATCCCACGAGGCCTCGAATGTCGTAGGTTTTCACAAAACGTGTCAGATCGGGAAATGTCATCGGGTTACCTTCCATCCAGTGCGTCACGGTAGCGAACAAGTTCCCAGCCCTGTGGTGGCACCCAGCGCAGCGCGTGCGCGGCACACATGTCGTGTCCCAGGGCGGTTGCCTCGGGGCTGAGGGGGCCAATCACTGCGACTAGTGTTTCGTAATCGTAGGTCAGTGTGTGAGCCGCTTCCGCGGGACACAGGGCCATGTTGCACGTTCGTGACATTGGTTCAAGGCTACCCCATGGGCCTGTTGTTAGGCTGAGAACGTGACCGATTCATCCGAACGTCGGGCCGGCCGTCATGGTCGAGGCCCCCGCAGCACGCCTCGTGGGCTGACGGCGATTTCGAGGATGAACCGCAACAAAATGTTTGTCGATACCGCCCAAGACGTGATGCGGTATTTGATGGAAACCCGCCCCGATGTGATGAATGGGATTTCCGTCGATATGGCGCTGCTGCCTGTCGACGATGTACCGCTGGGTGGCGGCGGCCGTTGGACTGTAACCCCGGCGCGACGTCACGTGGTGTTGTATCGTCTTCCCATCGAGCGGCTGACTCGTCTGCACCGTCAGGACGATTGGCACCGTCGCAACAATATCGAAACCACCGTTTTCGAGGCGATCGCTGAACTGGTGGGTGTTGACCCCTACGACCTCGCTCCGGGCCGGTATTTTCCGCACGCCTAGCCGGTGAACACTGTCAGCGAGCTGACGCTTCCCGGTGCGGGAATCCCGCGGGTGATAGCAATGCCCTTAGGTGCCGTGATCAGGTGCGCGACCGTCACTTGCCCCGTCGAGGTCACAACCCAGACGCCGACCGCAGTGTCAACGGTGGCCGAGGCGGACGGTGCAATTTCCGTGGTGATGTCGCCAGCGGGACCCTGGACCGTCACCGAGACGGTGTCGCCGGTGGGGTTGTAGACGACCAACTGACCGGCTGTTGGTGCGACGACAGCGACGGCTCCCGTGAATGGTTGTGCCGCGGACGCCCAGGCGTGATCGGCGTGTTTCGACTTAGCGTCATAGCTCGCGACGCGCATTCCTGCGACAAACGGGACTTCCGACATCACGGAAACCGAATAGTTTCCCGCCGGAATTTCGTCGACGGTGATTTCGATGACTCGCCCGGGAACGGCCTCGACTGTGGTGTCGATCACCTCACCGATCCCGAGATGCGTGAGGCGCATAGACAGTGTCGCACCGGTGTCACCGGGAATCATGGCACGCAGTACCGTCTCCATGTCGGCAAAATCGGGGTCGGAGCGCAGCGGGCCGATGACGTCTTCGCTCGCGACTCGGATGACGGGGAAATATGCCGATGTTGCGGCGGTGTTGCTCGCGGTGACCCTGTCGAGGCCCCCGGCAATGAGCCCACGGACGACCGAGGTCTGCAACACAGACCACACCGGTGCACCGTTGCTGGTCACATGCACGACGGGCGACAGCTCGCCGGGCGCGAAGCCCGCGACGGACAGCACACGTTGCGAGAGCGCGGGAACAACGAGCCCCTTCGAACCGGGGGCTTCGATGGCACCGTCGGTTCCCCAGATTTCGACGTCGATGGTGGCGTCAACATCGCTTCCGTTGGTGATGACGAGAACTGTTTCACGGCCCAGGCTGGTATCGCCCCCGACAAGCCACGCGTCGTTGAGCGGGTCGCCACATTCTGCGGCCAACACCCCGCGGATGTCATCGGAATTGCGGGTAGTCATTTCGGTGGCAGCCACGAGCTGCGGCGCCTCGGTGAGGGCAATCACGGAACCGCTGTCGCCCTGTTCTCCGGTGAGCTGCGCGACGAGTTTTCCGTTGCCGATCACGGGTTCACTGTTGGTCAACAGGGTCAGGTCTGCCTGCTCGCCAACAAAGTCATAGACGCCACCCGCACACACAAGGTTGCGCTGCACCGCCGAGGGCTGAATCTGGAAAGCCGAGTTGGGTGTGGTCACGGTCACGGCGGCGGGCATAACGAGGCTCGCCCCGACCGCTGCGGCAACGATCGCTGTTCCGATTCCGGTCATCACGATTCGACGGGTATTACTGGGCATCGTCGTCACCCGCTTCCGTGGCGGTCAACACTTCGTCGTCGTCGGTGTGACGGCGTCGGCGCAGTGTCGTGGGAATCCCTGCTACAAGAGCCATAGCGACAGTCACGGCGAGCCCCAGCAGATAGCCGGGCGTGCGGTGTGGATCAGCGGCGACGGCCACGGATTCACCGTCAACCGCCCACAGCACACCGGTATCCGTTGCGCCCACCGACACGAGTGCCGAATGCGAGTTGATGCTGGACACGGCGTTATGGTGCGGGGATGCGATGAGGACAACAAAGTCGATGCCCAGGTCGGCAAACGCGGCGGCTTCATCGAATCCGCTGTCAACGACGAGGTTCGCCGCGAGTTCTGCGAGCCTCTGCTCGTTCGGTCCAGCGGACTGTCGTGTCGTTGCCGAGGCCGGCCAGTCCAGCAGGGTGACTCCGGATCCGCGCTGGATTTCGGCGCGATATCCGTCGTCCAGCGGTGTGATGATGAGGGTTCCGCCCGCACGGTTGTCCGATGTTTCAGCGTCGATGTAGGCGGGGAGCGTGCGCGCGGCGGACGGCGTCACCGAGGTTTCGGATCGCAGTACGGCTGTGGCGGGGGCGGCTGCGAGTGCGCATATTGCCACGACGATGACAGCGCCCATGCTGGCGCGGAACTTCGGTGCGCGCGCGATGGCTGTCGCGGCTCCCACCAGAAGAGCCCACCAGACGACGTCGACGAGCGTGCCTGAATAAATCCCCACCGAGGTTTCGCCGATTCGGGTGAGGGTCCATCCGAGTGTCTGCGCGGCGACGGTTACGGCGATTGCAGCTGCAGCCAACGCGATGAACAGCCGAGCAGAGGCGGTGAGCGCCAGTCCGACGAGGGTCACCACGGCAAGCGCAGCAGCGATCCCCCACGCGATGATCTGCGCGGTGGCGTCGGGAATAAACGGAATGTGGGCGGGCTGTGCGGTGAGCCCCAAGAGGTTCAGGGCCGACTGCGTGGCCGAGGGGACGGGCACGCCGCGGTCAGCGAAATACGTCAATGGAGAGTCCGAGCCAAAGGTTTCAAGAATTCGGGGCCACTCCAACGCGAGGCCGGGCGCCAAAGCCAACAGCACCGCGGGTGAGGCAGGCTTGGCCAGGGCGCGGTACACGACCAACAGAATCACGATGGGGGCGAGAACAGGCGCTGACGACCACACCACCGCGGCGGAAATCGCCAGCCAGCCCGCCGACACCGCGGTCCGACCCATCGCCGTGCGGAACACGATGGGCAGAGCAATGTGGGCGATGACGGCAGAAATTCGTCCCTCGGACAGTGCGAGGTGCAGTCCGGGGATCACGGCCCATCCACCAGCGATCAGCAGGGCGACAGCGGGGCGGGTTACGACGGCACCCGCGCCCAACCAACCGGTGACAAATGACAGTGGGACGGCGAGAACCATGACAGCAACAATCGCCGAGTTGGGGTTCCACCAGGTCACTGCCCCGATACCCGCAAGCACTGCGGTGAATCCGTCGGGTGCACCGGTGAAGCCCGCGGTAATGCTGTGTGCGGTGGCTCCGACCTCGGACCACAGTCCCGCGAAGTCGGTGGGCATCGGTCGCATGCCGCCGCCCACGAGAGCAGGCGCCCCCAGCCACGGACCCGACAGCACAATGCCGCCGACAGTTGCCAGAGCAGCAAACCACCAGAAGGCGGCACCGAACGGAAGATAGGCCTGCGCAGCACCGGATTCAGATCGGGCCAATTCTGCGTCGCGTTCCAGCGCACGGCGGCGACGCATTTCAGCTGGCGAAACGAGCAGCCGGGCATACGAGACACGAGTGCCCGACCGCGCGAGGCGTGATTGGGCTCGCAGGATTGCGGCGGTGGCGAAAATTCCGGAGAACGTGCCGGCGAACGAGGCCGCGGCATGTGCTGTCTTTCGGACAAGTTGGGCAGAAAGCAACACCACAGCACTGAACAACAGCCACAGGGCGTGAAGCGGCAACACAATTTTGCCGCCGTGCACGAGTCGACGGTAGGCCAGCGCTCGTGATTCTTCCCGGGCGATTCGCGCGGCGGATACGTCCCCGAGGTACGCTTCGGTGGATTCGTGGCTGACCGTGATCACGGCAGACGGCACGACCTCAATACGATATCCGTGGCCGCGTACACGAATTCCGAAATCCAGTGCAGCATCGGTGGCATCAAGCGCCGAGTCGAATCCGCCGACAGCATCCCACGCTTCGCGGCGGACCAGCATTCCTGCTTCACCCACGGCGAGAACATCGCTGACTCGGTCGTACTGGGCCTGGTCGAGTTCGTGCTCTGCGAGGTGAACGGCGACGCCCGTTCGGGACATTGATTCGCCAAATTCGCGAATAAAAGCGGGCCGATCGGCGTCCATCTGTTTGGGGCCGACGGCGCCGACCGACGGGCTGGCGTCGATTACGGCACGCAGGTTCGCCAGCGCAGTTCTCGCGGGGACAGTGTCGTCGCGCAGAATCCACACCAGGCTGCTGGCATCGTCGGTGAGCACGGTTGCGACCGCGTCGCCCAAACCACCGGTCACGGAAACCGTCCGATACCCGACGGGGATATCGATCTGACCGCCCGATGCATCGGCTACGACAATCGCGTCCGGTGCTACAGATTGGGTGCGCAGGCTCTCGAGAACTTCGCCAAGTCGCTCACCCGATCGTCGACTGACGACGATCGCGGTGACGGAGACGGTGAGAGCCCGGCTAGTCACGGGGACGGGTTACGCGCGACGGCGGAAACGGCGACGTTCGCGCTCGGACAGTCCACCCCAGATGCCGAAACGCTCATCGTTTTCCAGAGCGTATTCGAGGCACTCGCTCTTTACCGAGCATGAGCTGCAGATGCGCTTCGCGTCACGGGTTGATCCGCCCTTTTCGGGGAAGAATGCTTCGGGGTCGGTCTGAGAGCAGAGTGCGTCTGCCTGCCAGGCCAAGGGGTTGTCGTCGCCGACGGTACCGTTCGAAACTCCCGGAACTCCCAGTGTGATGGGGTCGACAAACCAGTTCTCCGGAACGTTGTTACGGTACTCAGTCATTGGCGTAGTCCTGTCGAATCGGTGGGGCGTACGGTTCTAATTACACCCGTGTTATTCGGTTTCGTCAAGTCCGATTTTGGGTCGCGCGTGGCGGATGTTCGCAAGAGCGAACATCGGTTCGATTTGAGAAAAATTACCGAACGGTCTGGTGCGCAATAAATACGGCACCCAAGCCCGAAATTGCCGAGATTGTCTCGCCCGCCTCGACAAAAAACGCCTGCGTGGGGCGGGCCGAATGGCGCTCGGACGCCACAATGTCCAGCTCACCCGCGGTTACCACTGCGACCGCTGGCCCCGAAATTGACACGACCGCATCCGTCGGTGCGCCGTTTCCGCACTGCACGCGGGTGATCGTGAAATCGTCGACGGGTGGCACATAGTGCGAGACACCGGCGGACACCGCGGGCGCCAACCGATAGGGATCTCCCTGTTCCGCGCTCATTATCTTGACCAGCTCTGCGGTGTCAATGTGCTTCGAGGTCAACCCACCACGCACGACGTTGTCACTGGCCGCCATCACTTCGATACCGATACCGGACAGGTAGGCGTGCAGGTGGCCCGCAGGTACGAACAGGGCCTGACCCTCCGACAGCTCAACGTGATTGAGCAGTGCCGCGACGACCACTCCGGGGTCCGCGGGAAAGAACGTCGCCACATATGCGGCGACGCCATATGCTTCCTGGATCACGTCGGGCTCCCCTTCCACCGTCGTGTCAGCCAGAGAATTGCTCAACGACGCGGCGAGCGGGTTACCCGACAACAACCACTCCACCGCGTGGTTGGCACCGCGAGCGTACGCGTTCGCAAACTCACGGCCGGCCTCAGGAAAACGCTGGGCGATGTCCGCCACAATCGCATCGGTCTGCACCACAGGGCGGAATCCCGCCAAGGCTCGGAAACCATCCTGCAGCGCAACAATCACCTCGGGCTTGTGGTGCGCGTCGCGATAATTACGGTTCGCAGCATCCACCGGCACACCCGCCGAATTTTCGCGCGCAAAACCCTCGCCCGCCTGGGCAATGGTGGGGTGGGCCTGAATCGACAGCGGCTTGTCGGCCGCCAAAATCTTCAACAAAAACGGCAGGTGCCCCCCGCCTGCGCGATCAAGGTTGGCAGAAATCCATTCGCGCAGGTTTGACTGTTCGTCGCCCACGACATCGGCGGGATCCTCGCGGTGGTCACCCAACCAGACCTCGGCCTCTGCCGAATCGACGCCGATAATGCCCCGCAGAGCCGAGATGCCGCCGCGAGAGCCCCACGCATAATCACGCGGGACATTCGAGATTTCCAGCACAAGCCCCCCTCATGTCCTCTGGCTAGGATAGTGCGGGTGCGAAAGATAATGGGGAGCAATGCGGCGGTCGTCACGATCCTCGCCGTAATTTTTGCGGGAGATTTCTTTCGCAACGCTCTCACCGTATGGGGCTGGGGTGCCCTCGCGCTCCTGTCAATCGTCTGGAGTTTCGCTGTTCTGATACGCGAACGCGTGTCCTGGCGAGCAGTGCCACTGCCCTTTCTTCTCTTCGCCGCGTGGGCCATCGCCAGTGCAAGCTGGTCGCCGTACGCCGCCACTGCAGGACTCGGTGGATTCATCCTCGCGGGCAGCATCGCCTGTGGAATCGCCCTGGCCATCAGCATCCGGTTCGACCACCTCGTGCACCTCATGGCGCGCACACTGCGCATCATCCTCGCCGGCTCAATCGTCTTTGAAATCGGCGTTGCACTCACCGGCCGGCCACTTTTCCCCGTGGGATTCACCCCCACCGCCCACACCCCCATCGAGTGGGCCTGGTCGCGCGGAGACTTCTTCCACTTCGACCAGCGCATCCAGGGACTCGTGGGCAACGCCAACCTGCTTGCCATGCTGGCAGTGCTCGCGCTCCTGATGTCACTGGCCAGGTTCCGATCGGGCCGGGGCACCCGTAGCCACACCATCGCCGACTTCGCCCTGTCCGCGGTCATCCTGTGGCACACCTACTCGGCGACCGTATTCTTTATCCTCATCGCCGTGGGCTTCGCCGCGTTCATCATCTATTTGGGTCGCCACCGTCACGTCGCCCGCTTCCGCGCGGCACTCGTTGCCACCGTCAGCGCCGGAGCGGGACTGGTCGCCCTGATCCTGTTCAACTGGCCGCTCGTTGCCGGGCTTGTGGGGCGCGCACCCGACTTCACCAACCGTCTGGGTATCTGGACCGATGTACTCAACATCTGGCAGCAATCTCCGTGGTTAGGCTTCGGATTCATCGGGTTCTGGCCTCGTTGGGAAGTGTTCTTCGCCATTCACCAAATTGATTCACGCAACCCCGGACAGGCGCACAACGCCTGGGTTGACCTGCTGTTGCAGGTCGGCGCGATCGGCATGATTCTGTTCCTGCTGGCCCTCGCACAAATTGCGTGGCGACTCTTCCAGCACGCCGTCGACGACCGTGATGCCCTGCACTCGCTGCCGTTGCTGCTGATTACCGCACAGGCCGTTCAGACGCTGACCGAAAGCCGCATGCTCGCCGAGTGGGGAATCGTGTTGCTGGCGATCTGGGCGGCCTTTACTTCGAAACAGTACGAACACGCGATCCTGGACGAACCCAGTGACGCTGATTCTCCTGGATCCGAGGCGCCCGCCGTGGATTCCGCGTCAGCACCCCGCGGCTAATTCCTTAGCCAATTCCGGGCACGCACATCGCGGCCAATCGCGCACAACAGGCCAATTCACGAGGGCACTGTTAGGGGGAAACCACCGGGGCAGTGATGGTTCCGCCCTGGAATGTTTGCGTCCACACACCATCGGTCAGCACGGCTTTCGCGGTGGGCCAACCATACGTTCCCTTGTAGACACGCGCACGGGCATATGCCGACCAGATTGGGCGGGGAATCGAGAAGGTTCCCGCGGGCCCACGGAGGATGGTTCCACCGACAAAATCCTGCCTGCTGCCCGTCACGCCATTGGCGCCGTTGGCGGTGACCTGCGCCTTGGTGGGCAGCCCCAGGTACGAACGCACGCCCTGCATGCTGGCGTACACCAGACCGATTTGGCCAGGAACTAACCATGTCACCCGCTGTGTGGTGCGCACGACAACGCCGCCCGTGAAACGTTGCGATTCGTCGCCGGCAGGGTTCACCACACCGGGGCGCACGGGCCAGCCCGCCGCGCTCGATGCACCACCCAACGAGAAATACGAACGATTAATCCCGAGGCTCACGATCTGCACGGTCGACGGACCGGCATAGACGGTACCTGCAGCAAATGCCTGCTTGTCACCGTTACCGTTCGCACCACCATTGACGGTCACCGGTGCACTGACGGGAAGCCCCCAGGCGTTCGTGATTCCGCCCATCTGCTGAATCGTCGGCGAGATGCTTGCGGGGATGTTCTGGAATGCACCCGTTGTCGAGGTCATGACGTATCCGCCGGTGAAACGCTGTTCACAGACGTCGCCATCACAGACCTGGGCTGACGCAGGCCACCCCAGCGACCCGCTGGGCCCACCGCGGTTCACCCAGAACGCATATACCTCGTCGCTGATTGCCACCGTCTGCGCGTTGGGGTTGGTGTAAATGTATCCGTTCGCAAACACCTGTCGTTCGCCGACGCCGTTGGCGCCACCATCAACCGACCCCACGAGGCTCGCGGGGCCACCCAAAGGTCCCGTCAGGCCCCCCGCAGCAAGGTAGGCATCACCGATCGCACCCGAGACCACGCGATACTGGTTGAGGTAATTCCACGTGATGATTCCGTGCTCGTATTCCACGAAACACGTGTTCGACAGTTGAGTGCAGTTGGCCGCGCTGACCTCGGCGCCCAGGCTATTTGCCGCGGACTGACCCAGAGTCTGGTACTTGTCCTGAATAGCCAGCTTGCCGTTGAACCAGTACTGGTAGTACTCCCAGAAGTTGCTGTTTCCATAGGCGCTGCAGGAATCACCCCGGCCGGAAAGGTTCGCGAGTGCCGCGGCGTTGGGCGTATACGGGGTGTACACGTACAGCGCGTGGGTCGCAATGTTCGAGACATAGACCGTCTTGCTGCCACACGCGGATTGGGTTTCGTGATACCAAATTTGCGAAGATCGGCCGGCGGGCGCATAGCGTGAATAGTGCACGCTGGCGGGGTCTGTGTACCGTTTGAGCTGGCTGGTGCCGTAATACACCTGGTTAAAGAAACCGTAATACTTTGCGTCGCAGACAACAGGTCCGCCCAGATTATCGGGACACCCCATGCCCATTGCCGTTCTCAGGCTCGCAGGTTGGGTGTACTTGTTGGTCACCAACCCGTTCTCTTTTTGCAGCGTGACGAGGATCACCTTGGCACTGATGTGACAGGCGCGCTGAACCTTATAGATAATCCGCGCAGCCGGTTCGTTCTCGGCCCCCTCGTATGCATCACACAGGGGGTTCACACCATCACCGTTGATCGATGTGGCCGGTCGGCTGGCGGTGTCCTGTTCGTACACGTTCAAGCAGTAGGGGCTAGACGAGAGGCAGGTAC
The DNA here is from genome assembly GCA_937896185.1 of uncultured Microbacteriaceae bacterium. GTDB lineage: Bacteria > Actinomycetota > Actinomycetes > Actinomycetales > Microbacteriaceae > MWH-TA3. The sequence continues at coordinate 10,519 of CALBMG010000269.1, forward strand.
CAATCTTTTTGTCGAGAAAAGCCTGAATCTGCGTTTCGGTCATCGAATCGTCATCAAAGAATGCCGCATTCGTGATGATGTTGCCCGCGTTAAAGCTGGAACCCGACAAAGTAATCGCTGCAGATGCCTGCCCAGGCACCAATAGTGCGAGAACGAAACCCAGAGGCACAATTGCGGAGACGAGCCGGAGTACTGCGCGACGAATTCCCATCGACACTCCCCCTCTCGACCATGACACCTGTCACAATTTTACCCGACGCATCCAAAATGGGGCCGTGCCGGCGGTGAGTGCGGCGAGGTTACTCGGTCGGTTCGGAACTGGCCTTCACCGGATACATGGCCTTTTTCACCAGTTCACGCACCAACGGGTAGTCCACATAGAGGTTGTCGATGACGGGTGGAGCCAGTTCAAGTTTCGTGATTTCCAGACCCCGCGCCTTGGCACCCAGGTCGGCAAAGAGGCCCACCATCGACTGGGGCACATCGGTCTGAACCAGCGACTGTCCGGCCGCAGCCAAATCCTGGAACCGCGAAATCACGGTTGCGGGCTTGAACTGACGCAGCACGGCTTCCTGAATCTGGCGCTGGTGCTCCATGCGCTGGAAGTCGGTGATGTTGCACCGCGAGCGTGCATATTTCAGGGCCTGGTGTCCGTCCATGTGATGGATTCCCACCTGGAACGATTCGGTGATGGGCTGACCGTTGGTGCAAATATCGACCTGAGTTTCGACATCAATATCGATCCCGCCCAGCGCGTCGATCATGCTGGCGAAACCGCGCATATCGACGATGACATAAAACTGCACGGGAACACCCACGACACCCTCGACGGCGTCACGGGTGGCCTCGATGCCCTCGGACGAACCGTTCTCGACGGCGTCAGGATAATGACCGGGGTTGTCTTCTGCCCACTGATAAATGAACGAAATCAGGCAGTTGTCACCACAGTTGAATCCGTTGGGCCAGTCCTTCAACATGGGCGAGCCCTTGGAGAACGGAGCGTTGTAGAGGTTGCGCGGGATACCGACGATCGTCACCTCGCCCGTCGTCGCATCCACGCTGACAAAGCTGATCGAGTCGGGGCGCAGGCCGATACGGTTCGACCCCGCATCCCCGCCCAGCAACATGAACGTGTACTTTCCGTTGATCGGATCAACGGGGATGGTGTCGGCGAAAACTTCACCCAGCGTGGCGTTCGACGTGTTCGCAATCACCGCCGCATATGAGGCGAGCCCCGCAGGCGCCAACAGCGCAAACACCGCGAGTGCCGCAAGCCACGGCCGGCGATTGTGCGCAACGTTGACAAAGCGGACCAAACGAATGGTGTCACCAGCAGCAATAAACCATGTTGCAGCGGCCACAATGGCTGCAACTTGGGCGGCAATCAGTCCCCACGAACTGGTGATGAGGCTCAGGAACCATGCCCTGTTCAGCACATAGACAATGACGAGAGCCGCGGTCAAGCCAAACAGCGACAGCCAAATACCCAGCAGGAATCGGCCGAATCGACGGCTGCCGGCCAGAATCTGCACCGAGCCCGGCACGAACACCGTCAACACCAGCAACCACCATGCACGACGCGTCATGACCGTCGTGTTGCGATGGTCAGGATTGCGCAGTGGGGACGTCAGACTCACTTCAGAGAATCTTTGAGGGCCGTGTTCTTGTGTTCGACCATGGTGGCAAGGTCGGCAGCGAAACCGGCCAGTTTGACAGCCAATTCGTCGTCAGAAATTGCCAACATGCGCAATGCGAGCAACGCGGCATTGCGCGAATTTCCGATGGCGACCGTGGCCACGGGAATGCCGGCGGGCATCTGCACGATTGACAGCAAAGAATCCATGCCGTCCAGGCGAGACAGCGGTACGGGAACACCAATAACCGGAAGTGTCGTCACCGAAGCCACCATGCCCGGCAGGTGTGCGGCCCCACCGGCGCCCGCAATAATCACATCGATGCCATTGTCTCGAGCGGACTTTGCCCACTCGATCATGGCCTCGGGGGTGCGGTGGGCACTGATTACGTCGACCGACGAACCGACACCGAACTCGTCCAGCGCGGCCTTTGCCTCGGACATGACCGGCCAGTCCGAATCCGAACCCATAATGATGGCGACGTGGTGTTTCTTCACGGTACTCATGTTATGTCGACGTACTGAAATATCGCGGCTACGGCGCGCGTTTCCGCGAGCACTGCGGCCAAGTCCGAACCGGCACCCGTGACGTGTCCGACCTTGCGGCCAGCACGGGGTTCCTTGCCGTAATTGTGCAACTTCACCCCGGGGTGACGTGCGGTGTGTTCGTACTTCGCCACATCCATGCCGCCGAGGACGTTAATCATGACCGCCCACTCGTCACGGGAATCCGTGGAGCCGAGGGGCATGTTGGCAACGGCGCGGAGGTGCTGTTCGAACTGCCCGGTCACGCTGCCCTCCATGGTCACATGACCTGAATTGTGGGGGCGCATC
>CALBMG010000270.1 GCA_937896185.1 uncultured Microbacteriaceae bacterium
CATCAGCCAATCAACCTTTACCGTTGCTATTTACCGATCAGGGCAGTGAGCCCTGTTGTATCAATGTGGCCGCTGCGTCGAAACGACCGAGCAAATCCACCCCGCTTCACCGCCGCGGTCACGCAGCTGTCGGTGAGGTGCACCCATGCCCCACGACCCGGCAACGTCGCCGACGAATCGACCACAACCACCGAATCCTGCAACACGACTCTCGTCAGAGAGGCCCGATCATCGCGTCCGCGACAACCGATACAGGTTCTTACGGGATTCATTCTACCCCAGGGCTACGACAACTCGTCCATGAGGGTGTCGCTCTTCACATCGATCTTTGCGCGAGTCAACATTGCGGCCAGACGAGCGTTCTGACCGTCCTTACCGATAGCCAACGACAACTGGTATTCGGGAACAAAAGCGCGCACCGCATTGGTGGCCTCGTCGATCAACACGGCCTTCGTGACCTTTGCGGGTGACAGAGCGTGAGCAACGAACTCCACCAGGTCCGGCGAATAGTCGACAATGTCGATCTTCTCGTCGCCCAGTTCCTTCGACACATTGCGAACACGAGCACCAAGTTCACCGATAAAGGCACCCTTGGCGTTGAAACCCGATTCGGTCGAGAACACCGCAATCTTTGTGCGGTGGCCCTGGTGGCGCGAAATCGCAGCAATCTTGACGAGACCCTGGCCCAGTTCCGGAACCTCCAGCTCGAACAGACGCTTCACCAGCTCGGGGTGATGGCGACTGACCGTAATCGACGGGCCCTTCATGCCCATCTTCACATCGGTGATGACCACGCGGATGCGTCGGCCGTGGCTGTAATCCTCGCCCGCGACCTGCTCGGGCTTCGGCATGACAGCCTCGAGGTTCTTGCCAATCAGCACGTGAACCATCTGAGCGTTCGACGACTGCTGGATGACACCCGAAATCAGGTCACCCTTCTTGTGCTGGAACTCGCCCATGACCTTGTCGTCATCAATCGAACGCAACGCCTGGAACATGACACGCTTGGCCTCGGCCACAGCAATGTACCCAAAGTCCTCGGGGTCAACCTGCTCTTCACCAATGAACTCGCCGTCTTCGTCATAGGCGGGAACGAAAATCGTGATGTCACCCGATTTACGGTCCAGGTTCACGCGGGCAC
>CALBMG010000271.1 GCA_937896185.1 uncultured Microbacteriaceae bacterium
CACTCCCGAAACCATGCGGCTCATCAAGCACCATCCGTCGGAGAAACCAAGGTCAATTCAGCTGTACGGCGTCGAACCCAAGACCATGGGCGCTGCTGCCCGAATCTTGGTCGACGAAGATTACGCCGACCACATCGATTTGAATTTTGGTTGTCCTGTCCCCAAAGTCACGAGGAAGGGCGGGGGAGCTGCACTTCCGTGGAAGTCGACCTTGTTTGGTCAGATTCTTCACGAAACTGTATCTGCAGCAGGTGACGTCCCTGTGACAATCAAGATGCGCATGGGAATCGACGATGATCATCTCACCTATCTTGACGCCGCGAAAATTGCCCAAGATGCCGGTGTCGCTGCTATTGGTTTGCACGCTCGTACCGCGGCACAGCACTACTCGGGCAATGCACAGTGGGACGCCATCCGCACGCTGAAGGAAGCTGTCCCAGACCTCCCTATTTTGGGCAACGGTGACATCTGGAGCGGTGCCGATGCCCGTCGCATGGTCGATGAGACGGGTTGTGACGGTGTCATTGTGGGTCGTGGTTGCCTGGGTCGCCCATGGCTTTTTGCCGACCTTGAATCGGCGTTCGGTGGCCAAGGTTCATTGGTGGAACCCAATTTGGGTTATGTCGCTGATGCGTTCCGCCGTCACGCCGAACTGCTGGTGGAATTCTTTGAAGACGAAGGCCGAGGATGCCGTGACATCCGCAAGCACGTTGCCTGGTATTTCAAGGGTTACGCGGTGGGGGGCGAATCCCGCGCAAAGTTAGCTGCTGTGGAATCATTGGCGCACATGGACCAACTTCTTTCAGAACTTGATCGTGACGCACCGTACCCAGGCGTGGACGCGGAGGGTCAGCGTGGTCGTGCGGGCTCGCCCAAGAAGCCGGCACTGCCTGATGGGTGGTTGAACAGCCGTGAACTTGACGAAGGCAGCATGAACGATTTGACCGATACAGAATCGGGACCCAGCGGTGGATAACCGATATTCAGAGCACGATACGGCGAGGGCTTTTCCCGAAGGCAAAAAATCCGGGCGCAGCGACTTTGCGCGCGACCGCGGTCGACTGCTGCATTCCAGCGCGTTGCGCCGCCTTTCGGCCAAAACACAGGTGTTGTCTCCTACGGCTGGATTGGATTTCGCCCGAAACAGATTGACCCACTCGCTCGAGGTTGCACAGGTCGGACGAGAAATCGCTGTGGCACTCGGCCTGGACCCCGACCTGGTGGACACGGCGTGTTTGGCGCATGACCTCGGTCATCCTCCGTTTGGTCATAACGGAGAGAAAGCCTTGAACGAATGGGCGGCACCGTGGGGTGGTTTCGAGGGTAACGCTCAAACTTTGCGACTGCTTACACGTATTGAGCCGAAAGTATTCAGTGCGGATGGCCGTAGCTGTGGTCTCAATTTGACGCGTGCGAGCCTTGATGCGTCTTGCAAATACCCGTGGCCGCAGGAAACGGGAGTTCTGGAAGCCGGTGGACGCACCAAATTTGGCGTGTACTCGGACGATGTAGAGATTTTTGAGTGGATCCGCCAGGGAGCGCAGGAACGCCAATTGTGCAGTGAAGCACAGGTTATGGACCTGTCGGACGATATTGGATATTCCGTCCACGATTTCGAGGACGCGATCGTCAACGGCTACATCGACGTGCAGAGTCTGGACTCTCGGGCCAATCATGACGAACTCGTCGATGCGATGGTCGAGTGGGTGGGCGGAGAACACTCTCATGATGAGCTGTTGGCCGCCTTTGACCGTTTGGACGGTTTAGATGACTGGATCACCCAGTGGGATGGTTCACGTCGCGACATGGCACACCTGAAAAATTTGACCAGCACCCTCATCGGCCGATTTGCCCACGCGGCCACCAATGCCACAAAGCACAGCGTGGCGGGCCACAATTTTTCTCGCTATGCGGCTAACGTAATCGTTCCCCGAGAGACTCGCGCTGAGATTGCTGTTTTGAAGGGAATCGTGGCCGCTCACGTTATGAAACATGAGTCTCGCCAACCCATCTACGCACGCCAGCGTGAAATTTTACAAGAACTCGCTGAAGCTTTGGTGTTGCGCGGGCCAGGGGCTCTCGAGGTCGGATTCCGCGCCGATTTCATGGCGGCGGACACCGAGTCAGCACAGATGCGTGCGATCGTCGACCAGGTAGCGTCACTTACCGATCAATCCGCGA
>CALBMG010000272.1 GCA_937896185.1 uncultured Microbacteriaceae bacterium
CTCGCCATTGCCGATGAAATCGGACGCTACGCAACGATGCCCATCGAGAAAAGCGAATACGCCGCAGAATTTGACATGCTCCACCGTGTGGCGCCGCTGCGCTTGCTGCTGCGTCTGGCACAGGCCTACCAAGAACGCAAACACCGACGGGGGCTCATCGAATTCGCTGACCAGGTTGCACTCGCCGCACAAATTGTGCGCGACCACCCTGCTGTGGCCGCGCACTACCGTTCGCAGTATCGAATCGTGCTACTCGACGAATACCAAGACACGTCGGTCGGGCAGACCGAACTCCTCGCCGCGCTATTCCCGGGCGGGGGAGTCATGGCAGTCGGTGACCCCAATCAGGCCATCTACGGATTCCGCGGTGCCAGCGCGACAAACCTGTCGACATTCCACGCCTCGTTCGGAAAGGGCCCGGATTACGCACTATCCACCTCGTGGCGTAACGGGCTGGCCATTCTCGATATCGCCAACAGCATTATCTCCTCACACGACGCGGGTGGTGTGGGCACGCTCTCGGCGGCGCCCCGTGCAACGAATTTCCCCGTCGAGTCCATGTACGCAGAGAGCGATCGCGCCGAAGCAGCGGAAATTGCACAGTGGATGAAGACGCGAATTTCCGAAAGAAATCCCAACGGCAGCACCCCCAGTGCAGCAGTACTCGTCCGCGTCAACGCGGCACAATCCCTGATTTGTGACGCGCTGCGCGACGCCGGTGTGCCCTATCACGTGCTGGGTTTGGGTGGGCTTCTGGAAGAACCCGCCATCGCCGACCTCGTCTGTGGGCTCTCCGTCGTGGCAGACCCTCTCGCCGGTGCCCAACTGGTTCGGTTGCTGGCCGGTGCCCGATGGCGAATCGGCCCAGCCGATTTGGCGGCATTGAGGACAATTTCGCATAACCTCTCCACCCTGTACCTCAGCGCCGATGTTTCGGCGGTCTTCCGTGAATCCGTCGCCAACGACGAAGCCGCATCAATCGTCGACGGCCTCGACTATCTGAACAGCGCGACGTGGGACGACGTCACCCGAGGCGAGCGGCCCTTCACAAAGTCATGGAATGATGACACCCCCGTTGTTCTCACAGAGGAAGGTTTCACGCGACTCAAGGACGCCGCAGCACTGTTCCGACGACTGCGCAGTCACAGCGACCTGCCCGTAACGGACATGATCGACCAGGTAATCCGAGAACTTCGTATCGACGTTGAGGCGATGGCGAACCCGCATCGAGACCCCGCACCTGCGGTCGAGTCGTTTATGGACCTGATGCACTCCTATCGCGTCGTCGCCGAGCACCCCTCCCTCATGGGGTTCCTGCGGTGGCTGCGCGAGGTCGAAAACCGTGAAAAAGTTTCGCCCCGCAGCGACCCGCCAGAGCCCGGGACAGTCCAGGTACTCACCATGCACTCGTCGAAGGGGTTGGAATGGGACATCG
>CALBMG010000273.1 GCA_937896185.1 uncultured Microbacteriaceae bacterium
CTGGACCTCCTCGACAGTTGCGGCGTTAGCGTGCTGGGCGAAACCGAACGAACCCAAGGCGATAACCGAGGCGACCGCCAAACCCTTCGTAAATGTGTTCATGATTGCTGCCTTTCGTAGAGCAAATCGTTGATGTACTTGCACGCTACCGAGCACCAAACGGCCGCAATGAGGTATTGGACGAAAGTTTGACAAGCCTTTGACGTTTCTTGGATAACGCAAAAGCCCCACAGTTTCCTGTGGGGCTTTTGACATTACAGCGTTACAGACTAGGCAACCTTGGGTGCCGAGGTGTCTGCGGGCAGAGCAGCCTTTGCGGCCTTCGCAATCGACGCGAAAGTTGCGGCGTCGTTCACAGCGAGCTCGGCGAGCATGCGGCGGTCAACCTCGATGCCAGCCAGAGCGAGGCCCTGGATGAGGCGGTTGTAGGTGATTCCGTTGAGGCGTGCAGCGGCGTTGATGCGCTGGATCCACAGGCGACGGAACTCACCCTTCTTCGCACGGCGGTCGCGGTATGCGTAACCGAGCGAGTGTACGACCTGCTCCTTGGCCTTACGGTACAGACGCGAACGCTGACCGCGGTAACCCGCAGCGCGCTCGAGAGTTGTGCGGCGCTTCTTGGCCGAGTTAACGGCGTTTTTTACACGTGCCATTTCATTCCCTAACTAATTGTGCTCGGACTACAGGCCGAGAAGCTTCTTGACGAACTTCTGGTCAGCGGGGGCCAGAACGCGGTCCTTGTTCAAACGACGGGTAACCTCGCTGGACTTGCTTTCGAGGTTGTGACGCATACCTGCACCCTGCTTCTTGAGCTTGCCGGTACCGGTGATCTTGAAGCGCTTCTTGGCACCCGAGTGGGTCTTCTGCTTCGGCATTGTTCTCTCTCTTCGTTATTCCGCTGCTGCGGGGGTCTCGTCGGTGCGTGCTGAGCCCTCGGGCTGAGCGGCCTTGGCCTTGGCGGCCTCGGCCTTCGCGTCGACCTTGTTCTTCAGTGGGGCGATGATCATGGTCATGTTGCGGCCGTCAACGGTGGGAGCGTGCTCCACCGTGCCAAACTCGACAACAGCTTCAGCGAACTTCTGCAGCAACCGCACACCGGCTTCGGGGCGGGACTGCTCGCGACCACGGAACTGGATCATAGCTTTCACCTTGTCGCCTCCCTTGAGGAAGGTGATGGCGTGCTTGAGCTTAGTTTCGTAATCGTGAACGTCGATCTTCAGGCGGAAACGAACCTCTTTGAGTACCGTGTGAGCCTGATTACGGCGAGCTTCCTTTGCTTTCTGAGCGGCTTCGTACTTGAACTTGCCAAAGTCCATGATTTTCACCACGGGCGGCTTGGCTTCCGGAGCAACCTCTACAAGGTCGAGTTCTGCTTCGCGAGCGAGTCGCTGAGCAACCTCAATCTTGACGACGCCAACCTGTTCACCGGCAGGACCGACGAGTCGGACCTCGGGAACGCGGATGCGCTCGTTGATGCGGGGATCGCTGATATCTGTCTCCTTCGTTTGTGTGGGCGTGAACCCACCTGGCGGACGACGCCCCAAGGAAACATAGAAAACCAACACAGTTGCCTGTGTTCGCGCCCTTTACGCTGTCAGAAACCTGACGGAGCACAACGACCCGGCAATCATCTTACGAATACGCGGGTGGGATTTCTCCACTTCCTCGTTCGGGTTACCCCGAAACCTGTACAAGAGTAGCAGGAAAAACGGCAGTACGCATCCCCATTACAGTAGAAACGTGACTGACGAGCTGAACAACGACATCCGCGACATCGCCGACGTACCCGCAATCGAGATCATCAACCAGGTTGCACTGCACCTGTTGAGCGCATCCGCCGTCAAATGCGGCCTCGCAGAAGACACCGAACCCGACCTGGCCGAGGCTCGCTCACTGATCACCGCGCTGGCCGGTTTGGTTACCGCAGCAGCACCCGAAATCGGAGACTTTCACGCCCGAATCCTGCGCGATGGACTGCGCACCGTGCAGTTGGCGTTCCGCGAAGCGTCCACCATTCCCGATGCTCCCGGCGCTGGCCCCGGCGAGAAGTTCACCGGCTCGGTCATCTAACCCGAATCCTCTGACCCGAACTTTCGGCCCGAACTACAGGGCCAGGGCGAGCTTCAGCTCAATCGAATCCGCCGCCATCTGCAGAGCCGTGCTGCCCGTCAACACGTCGTTGAGTTTCGTGACGAGCACCGAGAGGTCCTCCTGAGTGAGCCCGGCAACGAGGTGCAGAATCACGCGAAGCTCGGGAGTGAACCCTCGACCCTCGAGATCGGCCGGCTCCAGTGTGAGTTTCACCACACCCCGAATTGCGGACACCAATTTGTCGAGGGTGCGCTGCAGATCAGCGTCCTCCCACGCGGGAACCCAATCCTGCCCCTGAGCTAGCGCCCACAGGGCGGGGCGGCGAATGATCAGTTCGTCATCGGTCGTAGCGTTCAGCACGATTCGGTCAACGCCCTCGCTTGCTGCGGCAAGAGCCACGCGTTGAGCATCCATGGGGATGGGACGAGCATCGGAATTCCAGGACTTCATCGCAGCAGCGGAGGTGAACGCCGGGATCACGGGGCGACCATCAGGCCCTGCAACCGTCACCACCGCAAGTTCCTGAACCTTGTCCTCCATGATCGGCGCCTCGGGATCGAACTCTTCGCCTGCATGAGCAACCAACGGAATCAACAAACGGGCACCGTGAAGCGCGGCGATGACACCGCGAATTGACCCGCCCGACTGACGCAGCTCGGCCAATGCCTCGGCAACGATTGCCGGAGTCGTGCCGTCATCACCCGCATACGGGTTCTCGTGGAAAGTACGACCCTCCCACGAATTGCCCGCAGAATCAGTGCGCAACGGATCGTGCGAACGCGAGAAACGTTCGGCGCCACCAGGATGCGAGTGGTTGTTGCTCACGGGAATTAGCCTGCGGCGACGGCGAGCGCTTCGGTCAAGGTGAACGCTCCCGCATACAACGCCTTGCCCAAAATTGCACCCTCGACACCGATATCCACGAGGTCACGAATGGCGGCGATGTCCGCCAGAGAAGAAATTCCGCCCGACGCAATGACGGGCTTGTCGGTGCGCTGGCACACGTCCTTCAACAATTCGAGGTTCGGGCCCTTCATCATCCCGTCCTTCGTGACATCGGTCACGACATAACGGGTGCAGCCTGCGTCGTTCAAACGCTCGAGCACCTCGTACAGGTCGCCGCCTTCTTCGGTCCAGCCGCGGGCAGCGAGAACCGTGCCGCGAACGTCAAGACCCACCGCAACTTGGTCGCCGTACTCGGCGATAACTCGTGCAGTCCATTCGGGATTTTCCAGCGCGGCGGTGCCCAGGTTCACACGGCGAGCACCCGCATCGATTGCGCGCTTCAATGATTCGTCGTCGCGGATTCCGCCGGACAATTCGATGTTGAGCTTGCCCGACAGTTCGTTGACCACACGGCGCAGGACTGCAGTGTTTTCGCCACGACCAAAAGCGGCGTCGAGGTCCACGAGGTGCAGCCATTCGGCGCCCTGGTCCACGAAATTCTGGGCGGCCTCGAGTGGGTCGCCATACGAGGTCTCGGTGCCGGCGGCACCCTGCGTCAGACGGACAGCCTGACCGTCTGCGACATCAACGGCAGGAAGCAAAATAAGTTTCGACATGATTTCTTTCGTTACAGTGATCGGATCCAGTTGCCCAAAAGGCGCAGGCCGGCTTCGCCGGACTTTTCGGGATGAAATTGGGTGGCCGTCAGGGGGCCATTTTCGACAGCAGCGATGAAACGCTCGCCGTGGGTGGCGTAGGTAACCTTTGGCTGGGCGAATGCGCCGTAAACATCGAGCGACCAGTCCTTGGCCGCATACGAGTGCACGAAATAGAACCGTTCATTCTCGATTCCCTCGAACAGGATCGAGCCCTCTGCTGCCTCGACGGTGTTCCACCCCATGTGTGGAAGCACGGGTGCATCCAGTTGGGTGACAGCACCGGGCCATTCCCCCAACCCCTCGGTATCGAGCCCGTGCTCGAGCCCCGATTCGAACATCACCTGCATTCCCACACAGATGCCCATCACTTTGCGGCCACCGGCCAAGCGTCGTTCGATAAGTTCATCGCCTCGCACAGATTTCAACTGCTCCATTACGGCAGCAAAAGCACCGACGCCGGGCACCAACAGGCCATCAGCGTCCATGATCTGGGCCCGGTCCCTGGTCAGAACCACATCGGCACCCGCCGCCTCGAGTGCCTTCAGCGCAGAGTGGATGTTTCCGGAACCGTAGTCGAGCACAGCGACAACAGGCGTACGGTCAACAACCACTTACAGGGCACCCTTGGTCGAGGGAATACCGGAAACACGGTCGTCCCGTTCGACAGCTTTGCGGAATGCACGAGCGAACGCCTTGAATTCGGCTTCAGCGATGTGGTGAGGGTCACGTCCCGACAAAACGTTAACGTGGACCGTCAGTCCAGCGTTCAACGAGATGGCTTCAAAGACGTGACGCACCATCGAACCGGTGAAGTGGCCACCGATCAGGTGCAGAGCGAAACCGTCGGGCTCGCCAGTGTGGACGAGGAAAGGGCGCCCCGAAACATCGACGACCGCGCGTGCAAGCGCCTCGTCGAGAGGCACGTGTGCGTCGCCGTAGCGACCAATTCCTGATTTGTCGCCCAGAGCCTGACGGATCGCCTGACCCAGCACAATGCCGGTGTCTTCGACCGTGTGGTGCACGTCGATATCAATGTCACCCGTGGCTCGAATGGTGAGATCGCACAACGAGTGCTTTGCGAATGCGGTCAACATGTGGTTAAAAAACGGAACATGAGTTTCAATATCCGCCTGGCCAGAACCGTCAAGGTTGATGGTCAGTTCGACGGACGACTCGCTCGTGCCGCGGGTAATGGACGCAATTCGGTGTTGTGTGCTCACGCTTACAGTCTAATAGACGGTCTATCGGCCGATTTCGGAGAGCGCTACAAGAAACGCGGTGGTCTCGGCCTCAGTCCCCGCCGTCACGCGCAGGGTGTGCGGGATTCCGACATCTCGGATGATGATGTCACGTTCGATCAGCGCCTGGAACGTCGCCTGTGGGTTGTCGACTCCGCCAAAGAGCACAAAGTTTGTTTGTGATTCGTAAGCGTCGTATCCCAGTGCCGTGAGCTCAACGACGAGTCGGTCACGTTGAGCGCGAATGTCGTCCACCATGGCGAGCATGTCGGCCGAGTGCGCCAATGCTGCTGTCGCGGCTGCTTGGGTCAAAGCGCTGAGGTGGTACGGAAGTCGAACAAGCCTGAGTGCATCCACCGCAGCAGGGTCCGCGATCAAATACCCGACGCGCGCACCGGCAAATGCAAATGCCTTGGACATAGTTCGCGAGACCAAAAGTCTCGGACGCCCCGACAACA
>CALBMG010000274.1 GCA_937896185.1 uncultured Microbacteriaceae bacterium
CGATACCCGGTGATGGCAGAGCCACCGTCCGGTGGCATCGACCAACTGACGCTGATGGTGCCATCGCCGCGAACGGCATGCGGATTCCGGGGGCTTCCCGGCACGGTGAACGGGGCTCCCCACATCGTGGCGGCGGTTCCGACTCCGGCGGTGCTGCGTACGGTCACCGTGATTCGGTACACGGTGCCGTTCACCAGTGGGGCGATTCTGCAATTCGTGTCGATGCTGGTGCACCGCACGGTCCCTGAAGAACCTTCGGCGGTCACTTCGTAATCGAGAACGGGCTCGGTGCTGTCCGCCGCAGCCCATGAAATTTCCACAGCGCCGTCCGACGGGGTGACGGTAACACCGGTCGGGGCGGCGGGTGCAGGGGATCGGGTGAACACGTGCAAGGCGGTTGCCGATGCGGCATTGGCGACGAACACGTGTCGACCGCTGCCGTACACCGCGGTGGGGGTTCCCGCAGCATCGGTCAATGAGCGCCCCACCACTCGCAACGTGGCACTGTCCACGGTGACCAGCCGGGTTCCACTGGGGGAGGCCGTCGCGACGTGCAGCATTCCCGTGGCCGAGTCCAGGAAGCCCAGGCGCGCACCCTGTTCGTCGGCCGCCAGTGTCACCGCCCCCACCACACCGGGCGACGCCAGGTCGACGGCGACGATGCGGCCGGTGCCGGTTTCGGATCCCAGGTAGGCGACGGAGCCCACCATTGCGAGTGAGGTCAGTCCGGATGCCACACCGTCCAGCGAGGTGGTCGAGACAACAGCAAGTGTCGTGGGGTTCACGGCCACGAGCTTGACGGGGTTCGAACCGGTGAGCAACCACAGGTAACCGCCATAGATTGTCGAGGCTGTGACCGACCCGATTCCCGCCGGCAGTGTCGCGCTCGACAGTAACGTCATTGCTGGGGTTGCCAGCCTCAGCACTTTTGTGGGGTTGGAGCCGGTGGTGACGTATCCCACGTTGCCCGCCGTACCGGTCGTGAAGGTGGTCACGCTCGATTCGGTGCTGCCCAGTGTGTAGGCGGCGGTGCGGGACATCGTGGTTTGGTCGACGGCAATGATGCGGTCACCCGGCGTCGCGCGTTGAGTGACGACATAGGCCATCGCGGTGGAATTGTGGGAATGCACGATTCTGGCGTTACCGTCGCCCACTACCGCCGTGCGCTGTGCGGTGATGCTTCCCGTCGTCAGCGTGTGACGCAGCACCACCGAGTATCCCGATGCGTCGACACCCCATCCCACGGCTTCACCGCGGAGCGAATTGAATCCCCATGCGCCGCTCACTGTCACACCGGCGGGCGCGGGTATCGATGTCACGTAACCCGGTTCCAGCTCGGTCGCCGACACCATCAGGGGTGTGGGGCTCCAGATTCCCCACGCCACCAGCACCGACACCACAGCCGCCGTTGCTGCGCGCACTATCGCGTGAATTCCCATGCGGATACTTCAGCAGTCGCCGCTCGCGCCTATCGAAAGTTATCCACACTCCACCTATAACACCGAAGCGGGGCACCCATCGTGATGGACGCCCCGCACTGTCGGTCGCAGATTATTCGACGTTGCCGATCACAATCAGGCTGTCTCCGGCTGCGGTCGTGAACTCGGTGTTCTTGTTGGGGTTCAACCTCACCCCTGCAGAGGCGGATGCCCGAGCCTCTGCGGCCACACGGTAACCGATTGCCGAATCGCCAGCGGCACGTGCTGCGGCGACCAGCTCGACAAAGCTCACCGTCTTGTTCAGCGGCACATAGTGTTCGATGGGGCGCATGTTCACGGCTGCACCCGCAGCGTCGAACAGGTCGTCGAACACGGGGGCCAGGGCGGGGTTCTCGGAAATCTGCGCCACCAGCAGTGCGGCCAAATTGTCGCTGATCACGAGGTCATCGACTGCAGCCACACGGGCCAACTCTGCCTTGCGCGAGTCGAGGATTTCGGCAACCAAACGGGTCGGCTGGACCTTGTTGCGCGAGTCGGCAAACAACTGGTTCATCTGCAACATCGTCAACATGGTCTGTGCGTCGGCTTCGGTTTCGCTGATCGCGTTGCGGTATCCGAGGATGATGACCTCGTCGTAGTGCTTTGCCTCGGCGGCGGCGATCAGTTCGTCGATGTCACCCGTGGTGGCCGAGTGGGTCACCTTGATGCCACCGAACTTCAGTGAAGCGAGTTCTGCGGCGTCAACATACTTGGGAGTTGCCACGATGTGCACGGTCGAGCCCTTGGGCAGGAACGCGGCCAACTCGGTGACCACGGATCGACCCATCGACGACCATCCGATAACGAGCAGGTGTTCGGGTGAACGCTCGACCTTGGCGGACGCCGCGGTGCGCTTGCGTGCGGTGATGTCGGTGCGGGTGCCCGTGAATACGACCTTGTCGTCGTCCTCGGCGATGGCGATGATGCGTGCCCCCGCGGGAATCTTGGTCGAGGACTTCGGGTTCAGGCGAGTGGTGCCGTCGGCGTCGATGAATCCGATGACCGATGCGGTGTTGAACGCCAGCAGGGCGTCACCGTAGGTTTGGCCATCGAGTGCGGGGATGCGCGAGAAATAGATTTCGTCGCCCGCGAAGTCGATCAGGTCGAGGATGACGGTGGCGAGGCCCGGTTGGCGCGATGCCTGTGCGGTCACGCGTGCAATCACATCGTGCGAACGCACGGTCTGGACCTGACCGTTGGTTGCCGTGGTCAGTGCTTCGGCCGTGTTGGCGTCATCAACTTCGGCCACGATCTTCAACTGGGGGTTGCTGTTGACTGACTTCACCGCGAGTACGGTCGACACAACGTTGGCGTCGCCCGATTCGTCGGCGTCGAGGATGATGACCGAGCGTGCGCCGGCCACGTTTGCTCGGGCGAGGTCGCCGGGGTTCGTGACGTCACCCTTGCGCGTAATCACACGGAGTCTGCCCAGGTCGCCGGCACGTGTGCTGATTTCGTCGTCCATCACGTCGCGGTCTTTGTCCGCAAAAATGACCACGATGGGCTTGCGTACGTTGGAGTTGGCGACAGCGAGTTCCTTCAGGATCGGGAAGATGCGGTTCGACCATCCCAGAATGAGGATGTGGTTCGAGTCGATGACCGGGCTTTTGCCGGTCTTCAAACGGGCAACCGTGCGTGTGATGGCGCTGGTCACAAAACCGATGATGGTCGCCGTAACCGCCGTGGTGATAACCCAGTAGAGCACCGAGATAACACGGTCGCTCCAGGTGGCTCCGCCGCCTTGGCCCAAAATTCCGGTGAATTCCTTCCACCACTTCTCGAACAGCGTGTTGGCTTCGGGCTCAGCGGCCAGGGGGGTTGCAAAGATGAATTCGCGGAACAGCGCCACCAGTGCTGACAGCACAATCACGGTAACAAACACATAAGCGACGAACGATCCGCTGCGTGACAGAGAGTTGTCAAAGTTGTAGCGCAGCTTTGTGAGCAACCCAAACTTGGGGGCTTCCGTTGCGGTGGGTTCGCCTTGGGCGCCTTGGCCGTACGAGGTGCGATTTTCGAAGGATTCAGTCATAAGGGACAGTCTATTAATTAGATGATTTCGGTTGTCAGTTTTGCGGGCGAATTCGCTGACCGCTCGGTTCGATTTATTCACCCAAAGTTCACCAAAATTGGTTTTGCGGACCGGCGGGATTCACTAGCCTGTTACTGCGCCCGATTATGGGCCTACCGTGTCCACGTAATATTTGCCCGGAAAGGGTCTGATGGATCCCATCACTATCGTCGTGCTCGTCGTCGCACTGGCGTTGTTCTTTGACTTCACCAACGGTTTCCACGACACCGCCAATGCGATGGCCACACCCATCGCCACCGGTGCGTTGAAGCCTCGCACCGCCGTCATCATCGCCGCCGTGATGAACCTTGTCGGCGCATTCCTGTCCACTGAAGTTGCGAAAGCTATTTCGGTTTCGCTCATCAATGAGGACGTGCAGATTCTGCCCGAGATGGTGTTCGCGGGTCTGACCGGCGCCATCCTGTGGAACCTCACCACCTGGTTCCTGGGGTTGCCGTCGTCGTCGTCGCACGCGCTGATCGGCGGCCTGGTGGGCGCCGGGCTCAAACACGGGCGCCCCCGAGGTGGATGCCGGCGCTGTTGGCCTGGGCGAAGTAGTAACCGAGGTCGTCGGCCACCGGGTCGACCGGAGCTTTCTCCTGGTATACGATCTTGAGGTAGCTTTTGCAGGAATCGCAGGTTTCGGCGCGTACGGCCGCGGCACCCTGCATGCCTTCCGCGTCGAGATGGCGGTAGCTGACGCCTTCCGTGGCGTCGCAGGC
>CALBMG010000275.1 GCA_937896185.1 uncultured Microbacteriaceae bacterium
GTGCTGTCGCGGCGCTTCAGCAAGTCACGCTTGTGGGACATTACCCGCCAGTACGGCTGCACCAACTTCACCCTGCTCGGCGGCATGCGGCGACCCGATGGATTCGACGGAAATCGGTTCGATGTCAGCGCCGTGCACAATGGCCACCTCGCGCAGCGAAGGCACGGCACGGACTTCGAGCCCGGGCACGAGCTGCGCTTCGTCAGCGTTGCCAACAGGAACCACCACACGCGAATACCCCGCATCGGCGAGCGCCCGAAGCGCTGGCAGGATCCCCGGGACGGGTCGAAGCCGACCGTCGAGGGCGAGTTCCCCGATGTGGACCCATCCCGCCACGGACTCGGCCGAAATGAGTCCGGTGCCCACGAGCACCGCCACCGCAATTCCCACATCAAAGGCGCTGCCCTGTTTGGGCACCGAGGCGGGCGACAGGTTGATCGTTGTTCGGTGTTTGGGCAACTCGAAGCCCGAATTGGTGATGGCGCTGCGTACTCGGTCTTTGGATTCCGAGAGTGCCGCATCGGGAAGGCCAATCAGCACCAAACCGGGCAGTCCGCTGGAGACGTCGGCCTCGATGTCGACCATTTGGCCGGTGACTCCCGTCACGGACACCGCGACGGAGCGACCGATCGTCATGAGGCAATTGCCCGTCGATGGTCTATAGAAACGATGCGACGACCATCGCCGATGATGCCCACGCCGTCGATGCGGATGGACCGCGCAACCACCTGTGGGTTATGCCGGCACCATTCCCCGGCGAGCACCCTCAATCGCGCGCATTTGTGCGGAGTGATGGCCTCGAGTGGGTCGCCGTAGGCAGCGGATCGCCGCGTCTTGACTTCCACAAACACCACGGTGTCTGCGTCGAGTGCGACGATGTCGATTTCACCCGCCCGGCACCGCCAATTCACGTTCAAGACCGTGTAGCCCTGGTTGGTCAACGTGTGGGCGGCGACGGTTTCGCCCCACCGCCCCAGTTCGTCTTTGCGTGCCATGTGCACCTCCGCACATCAGAGTGCGGCACACGACAACAGGTCGGGAGAATACGTCGTGGGCTGTGCGAAACTAACGCACCCTGCGGGCTGGGGAGAACCCTAGTTTTCTCCGAAAGCGAGGTCCTGCGGAAGCTTGAGTTCCTTTTTGCCGGTTTCCTCGACGTTGACGTCTTTGAAGGTCAACACCTTGACCGACTTCACGAAACGGTCGCTGCGGTACACATCCCACACCCAGACGTCGGTCAGCACCAGCTCGAAGAAGAAATCGTTGCCAATCTGTCGGACGGTCTGCTGCACCTCATTTGCGAGGTAAAAACGACGTTCGGTTTCGACCACATACGAAAACTGTGACACGACATCGCGGTATTCGCGGAACAACTGCAGTTCCGCATCGCGGTCATAGGCGTCGAGGTCGTCTTCGTTCATGATGCTTTTAGTCTAGCGATGGGCCTGGTCGCCCAACACATTCCCCAACCAGGTCACACGATGTTCGGGGTGAGGCCCGTGTTCCGCAATCGCCTCGAAATGCCCCGCACTGCCGTAGCCCTTGTTTCGATCCCAGCCGTATCGCGAATCGACTGCTGCCAGTTCCACCATGTGACGGTCTCGGTGAACTTTCGCCCACACGGATGCGGCCGCCACCAGCGCACAATCGCGGTCGGCCTTGGGCCGCACCCGCACTTCGGCATCGGGCAAATCGGCGCCCTTCAGCCAGTTGTGGCTGCCATCCAGCATCATGACGCTTCCGTTCAAAGGCACTCCGCGGGCGTGCAATTTGCGCAATGCGCGCTCCCCCGCGAGCGACAAGGCGCGGACGATTCCCACCGAGTCGACCTCGAGCGCTGACGCCTCACCCAATTCGATGGCGTCAACCCAGTCGTGAATCGGTTCACAGAGGGCGATGCGCCTCGACTCCGAGATCAATTTCGAATCACGCAAGCCGGCAGGGAATTCGGCACGGGCCGAACCCAACGCCGAAACTCCGACGACAACAGGACCGGCGACAGCGCCTCGTCCCACCTCGTCAATTCCCAGAACAACCCGGAAACCTTCGGCAAATAGCTCTTTTTCCCACTGCAGCGTGGGGTCAGTCGACATTCGCGAATACTTCGGGATAGTTATCGAGCCACGACCAGCGCTCCAACGGCCAGCTGACCACAAAGGCGCGTCCGACGACGTTGTCGATTGGCACAAAACCGTTGCCCGGCTTGCCCTGGTTATAGCGCGAGTCCGCTGAATCGTAGCGGTTGTCACCCATCACCCAGAGCCCACCTTCGGGGACGGTGACCTCGAAATCCATCTCACTGGCCGAAGTCTCGCCGGCGGGTAATTGAATGTACGGTTCGTCGATTGCCACACCGTTCACCATCAGACGCCCCTGCGCGTCACAACATGACACCACGTCACCGGGGAGCCCGATGAGACGCTTCACCAAGTGCTCATCGCTATCGCCCGCACCGAGGCCCACCACGGTGAGCACAGCGTCGATACCCGACTGGAACCAGTCCTGTTCGCCCTGCACGGTGTGACCCAGCCACCCACCGGGGTCGCTGAACACGATCACATCGCCACGATTCAATGGCATCAGGTCGGGGGTGAGTTCGTTCACGATGATGCGGTCGTTGATCTGCAGGGTGTCCAGCATCGAGCCGGATGGAATGTAGAACGAGCGAATTAGGAAAGCTTTGATTGCGACGGACAGCACAAGGGCCGTGCCGACGATGACTACAAAGTCAAAAAGCAACGCCACGAACCAGTTCTTCCTCGACCGCTTCAGAAGGCGGCGAATAGAAGCCATGATCGTGGCGTTGCGGGGTCTTAGTTCCCCGGAATCCTGCATAGGAGAAAGTTTACTTAGATGTTCTCGCGCTTTTCGCGAATCTTTGCAGCCTTGCCGCGAAGATCACGCAAGTAGTAAAGCTTCGCGCGACGAACAGCACCCTTGGACACTAGCTCGATCTTCTCGATAACTGGGCTGTGTACTGGGAAGGTACGCTCTACGCCGACCTGGAAGGAAACCTTGCGAACGGTGAAGGTCTCGCGGATACCGTGACCGGACTTGCGAATCACAACGCCCTGGAAAACCTGAACACGGCTGCGGTTACCTTCAACGATGTTTACGTGAACCTTTACGTTGTCACCAGCGCGGAAGTCTGGGATGTCGCTCTTTAGGTTGGCTGCGTCTACGACGTCAAGAATGTGCATTTTCTGTCTTTCCTTTTGCACGCAGGTCAAAACGGCTGGTAGTTACTTTGGTTTGAGTCCTATGCTCCCCTGCGGCAGAGACGGCCGGACGCCCTAACTCTCTCATGAATTTCACTTTTTTTCAAGTAGATGAGCTATCTAGAAATTGGGTTGGCTGGCTTTTCTCTTGAAACTACAGACCGCAGAAACCTTAGGAAAATTGAAGGAATGGCAGCCACCGACAAAAGCATAAGTGAGGCAGGGAGAAGCGGAAACCAAGCAAGAGCGATCAAGAAAGGTAACGAGGAAAACCGCTGCTCTGTTGCCTTTGAATGAGCCAAAATTCTTGCGAGCAGTGCCATTTGTCGGTTTGCCAACGTGAGATTGGCTGCTCGATTAGGAAACTTCTGCTGGAGTAGGTGGTGAACTCTCAGTCCAGACAGCCCTATAGATGCACGTTGAAAAGCTGATTTAGAGAAATTGGGAGAGCCTAAGGTCACCGTAACCAACTTTGCGGAACTGTGCGCCACGCTTGGTCTATCAGCTGCGAAGAGCGTGTATAGCAGTTTATAAATATGAACATAGTTTGTTCGCACCGTTGCTGGTATGGCGGACCAATCTGATCTTTTTACGAGGACTGCGGATACCTGACCCCAAGAAACAGATTTCTTAATGGATTCCTTGGCGGAGGTTTGGGTATAGAAGTTGTAATCCTCCGCCTGAAGGGGAGATTGGCCTGTCGTGAAATCAAATTCGTGATAAAAAAATGAAGTGCCTGGAGATGACTTGACTGCCTGGAGAAAGGCGTTGAGGCTACCGGGTTTCAGAAAATCATCGTCCGCGAGGAGTTTAACAAACTGACCCCGTGAAGAAGTCACCAGGAATTCGATGTGACTGTCGTAATCCGAGCTTCCATTGTTTCTCACCACGCGAGCCAATAGCTCGATCTTTCCAATAGTGGCGTCTGAAATCTCCTCAAGGTTGTTGACCGAGACGAGCAGCTCTACCTCGTCGGGATTCGACAGGGCGTCAATTTGCTGCCGGCAAATTTCTAAACTTGTGAAGAGGGAGCCTGGGGCAGAGACTGTAG